>JBOICJ010000351.1:0-3183 GCA_050740035.1 Stenotrophobium sp.
CGCGTCTGCCACAGCGCCGCGTAAAGGGTCTGGTCATTGCCGCCGAAGGCCAGATCAATGGCGCCGGTGTCGGCATTTTTGAAAAGCACCTTCTCCCAGGTGCGGCCGCCATCGGTAGTTTTGAACACGCCACGTTCGGCGTTCGCGCCATAGGCATGGCCCAGCGCCGCGACATAGACCACGTCGGAGTTCTTCGGGTCTACCAGGATGGAACCAATTTGCCGGGTGTCGGTGAGACCGATGTGCGTCCAGGTTTTGCCACCGTCGCTGGACTTGTACATGCCGTTGCCGTAGCCAATGTCCGAACGCATGTCGGCTTCGCCGGAGCCTACGTAAATCACCCTTGGATCGGAGGGCGCCACCGCGATGGCGCCGATTGAACCGACCGGCTGCTCATCGAAGATCGGCGTCCAGGTACGGCCGGCGTTGACGGACTCCCACACGCCGCCGTCCACGGAACCAAAATAAAAATGGTTGGGCTGACCGGGTACGCCGGTGACCGCCAGTACGCGGCCGGAGCGGAACGGACCGAGCATGCGCCAGTGCAGTGCCGAATACAGCGACGGGTTGACGGGCGCGGCCTGTACGGGCGCGTTCAGGAAAGGCAAAGCCAAAAGAGACAGCAAAAGCCAGGGACGGACGGACATGGGCTTCTCCGGATGCTTGGAAATTATGCGGATGAGACTCGTGTAAATGGCAATAGTTTTACACGATTGCGGCCGGCGCGCTCCTGATGGTGGAAGTTACGCCAACGGCAGTTTACTCCCTCTTGACAATTATTCAATACTTCTATAATAATGGAAACATGGAAACAAGAAATGTCCTTTTAGCCCTGTCCGGCCTAGCCCACGAGACCCGGTTAGCCCTCTACAGGTTGCTGGTGACAGCGGGTCCGACTGGGGTGGCGGCAGGCGAATTGAGCGAACGCCTGAACCTGGCCCCCGCCACGCTTTCTTTCCACCTGAAGGAACTGCGTCACGCGGGCTTGGTCACCCAGCGACGCGACGGCCGCAGCATTTTTTATGCCGCCGACTACGCCGTCATGAACGACCTGATCGCCTACCTCACGGAAAACTGCTGTCAGGGCACGGCTTGCGCCCCGGCAGCAGGGAGCGGCAAAGCGACGCGCGCACGGCCCGCACAGAAACCTCAATCCGGCCGTAGCCATGTTTGAGCCAGACATCCCCTTTTCCTTGCCCGCCGTCGCGGCGCTGTATCGCGCCCTGTGGCGGTGGCTTGTTTCACCGTTACACCGCAAAAGGAGTCACAACATGAACCGACTGCATGTGCACGTTGCCGTGCGCGACCTTGCCGAATCCATCCGTTACTACACCATCTTGTTCGGAAGTGAACCAAGCGTGCACAAGGACGATTACGCCAAATGGATGCTGGAAGACCCACGCGTAAATTTCGCCATCTCGGCCCGCGGTCCTCTGCCGGGTGTGGATCACCTGGGCATCCAGGTGGAAGAACCGGCAACGCTCGCAGTCATCACCGCACGCCTGCAAGCCGCGGAAACCGCCACTCGTCAAGAGAGCGACGCTCATTGCTGCTACGCGCGCTCCGACAAGACTTGGAGCACCGACCCCTCCGGCATCCGCTGGGAAAGCTTCCACACCCACAGTGACATCACCACCTACGGCTTGGACACCGCTCCGGCAAAGCCCCAAGCCGCCTGCTGCGGCTCCGCTCAAACCGCTTGCGGATGAACATCCTGAGCACCGGTGAACGCACTCGGCCGCCGGCGCTTGCGAAATACTTCCGCGCATTACAACCGACACGATACATGGAGCTGATATGCACGCCTTCATGACTGGTATTCTCGCGGGCTATGGCATCGCGATCCCCGTCGGTGCGATTGCGATCCTCATCATCGAAACCGGTCTGCATCGTGGATTTCGCGACGGATTCTGGGCGGGTGCGGGCGCCGCCAGTGCCGACCTGCTGTACGCGATGGTCGCGGTGATGCTCGGCAGCATCGCCGTCGTGGTAGTCGGCACGTTTGCCTTTCCGCTGAAAATAGCCAGCGGTATCGTGCTGCTGGCGCTCGGTGGAATGGGGCTTTGGAAACTCCGCACACAAGCCGTATCCGACAATAGCAAGCAAGCGGCGTATGGCAGCGCAAGGACCTATGCGCAATTCCTGGGACTGACCTTGCTCAATCCTATGACGGTGGTGTATTTCGCTGCCCTGATTCTGGGCGGTGTCGCTGCGGTACAAACAAACTTCTCGTCGCGGTTGCTGTTCATTCTTGGAGCGGGCACTGCTTCGCTCTCTTGGCAGACCCTGTTGGCCGCGGCGGCCGCCTTGTTGCATGAGCGTTTACCCGTCAAGGCGCAGCAGGTGTTCCGCCTAGTTGGAAATTTGATCGTTTGTGCTTTCGGAGTGAAAGTCTTAGTACCCGTGGTTGGGCCTTTACTGAGCCTCTCCTGACCACGGTCACAAGACCCCGACAGCATCTGCGCTTTCTGCTCCAGTGGTTTCTGGGCGGTCTCCTTACCCAGTCACACGGATAGCAATGCGTCGCCAGTGCCAATTATCGCCTAGACACCATAGACAATTATGTGTGTGATTGAGAACCCGGAGGTGTCAGTTGAGAAGTCAGTCGGATATATCCGCGAGACGAGGTTCGCCGCGAATTATCTCAATAATGTGCCTATCGAAAAAGATCGGTTAATTGGTGTTGGTAAACTTATACATTAACTGTCAGTCGGATGTTATTCGAGAGATTTTATGAGCATAGAGCGTATGCTAAAGCGCAGTGTGATCCAAAGAGTACCTGAGTTACAAACCGCAAGGCTTCTGTTGAGGGGCTTCGGAGCTGCAGATGCGCCCAGACTGGCTAAACTCGCCGGCTCGAGAGGGATCTCAGACACGATGATCTCCGTACCATATCCATTCGATACTGAACATGCGCGAATTGAAATTGAGAGGTATGAGGCGGAGTCATGTGCCGGTGCCGGATACCACTTTGCGATTACCCTGCGCGAGAACCGATTAGAGTTTATCGGATACATCGCCTTGAAACATATTGATAGAGAGCATCTCGAGACAGAGCTCAGCTTCTGGATTAATTCAAATCATACAGGGCGGGGCTATATGACTGAGGCTGGCTTGGTGATTACAGCATACGCATTCGAGTACTTAAGTCTGAATCGAGTCTGCGCTTACCACATGCGTCGC
>JBOICJ010000352.1:0-7661 GCA_050740035.1 Stenotrophobium sp.
TGTTGGTGCCGTCCACGCCGATGAACGAGGACAGCGAAGTCACCGCCGGATCCTTGAGGATCACCGCGGCGAGCGCCTGCTGACGCTGGCTCATCGCCGCGAACGACACTGATTGCGGCGCCGCCGAAATGCCCTGGATCAAGCCGGTATCCTGCGTCGGAAAGAATCCCTTCGGAATCACGATGTATAAAAGTATGGTCAGGACCAGGGTACCAACGGCGACGGCCAGGGTCGCGGGCTGGCGGTCAAGCACCCAGGTCAGCCAGCGCCCGTACAACGCGATCAGGCGATCGATGAATTCGTGGCTGCGCCGCGCGAACGCACTTTCCTCTTCCGGCTTGTGATGCTTGAGGATCTTCGCGCATAACATGGGCACGAGGGTGAGCGAGACCACCGCCGAAATCAGGATCGTCACCGCCAGCGTGATCGCGAATTCGCGGAACAGGCGGCCGACGACATCGCCCATGAACAGCAGCGGGATCAACACCGCGATCAGCGAAATCGTCAGCGAGATGATGGTGAAGCCGATCTGCTTGCTGCCCTTCAGCGCCGCTTCGAGCGGCGTGTCGCCCTCCTCGAGGTAGCGCGAGATGTTCTCGATCATGACGATTGCGTCGTCGACGACGAAGCCGGTGGAAATCGTCAGCGCCATCATCGACAGGTTGTCGAGCGAGAATCCGGCCAGGTACATCACCGCGAACGTACCGACGATGGACAGCGGCACCGAGAAACTCGGGATGATGGTCGCCGGCAGGTTGCGCAGGAACACGAAGATCACCATCACCACCAGCGCGACGGCGAGCAGCAACTCGAATTGCACGTCGGCGACCGAGGCGCGCACGGTCACGGTACGGTCGGTGAGCACGCTCACGTCCGCGCCCACAGGCAACGTGGCCGTGAGCGACGGCAGCAGCGCCTTGACGCGGTCGACCACTCCGATCACGTTCGCGCCTGGCTGACGCTGGATGTTCATGATGATGGCGGGCTTGGTGTCCTTCCACGCCGCGAGGCGATCGTTCTCGGCGCCATCGACGATGTTGGCAACGTCGCGCAGGCGCACCGGCGCGCCGTTGCGATAGGCGATGACGAGGTCGCGGTAGGCAGCCGCAGACTTGAGCTGGTCGTTCGCGTCGATCGTGTACGACTGCGTCGGACCGTCGAAGCTGCCCTTGGCGCCATTGACATTGGCGTTGCCGATCGCGCTGCGCAGGTCTTCCAGGCTCAATCCATACGCCGACAGCGCGGTCGGATTGGCCTGCACGCGCACCGCCGGGCGCTGGCCGCCGGACAAGGTGACCAGGCCTACGCCGTCGATCTGCGAAATCTTCTGCGCCAGGCGCGTGTCGGCGAGGTCCTGCACCTGGGTCAGCGGCAGCGTGGTCGACATCAACGCCAGCGTCAGCACCGGCGCGTCGGCCGGATTGACCTTGCTGTAGATCGGCGGCGTCGGCAGGTCTGCGGGCAGGAACGTGCCGGCGCCGTTGATCGCGGCCTGCACTTCCTGCTCGGCGATATCGAGGCTCAGTTCGAGGCTGAATTGCAAAGTGATGACCGATGCGCCGGCGGAGCTGGTCGAGGACATCTGGTTCAGGCCCGGCATCTGCCCGAGTTGCCGCTCCAGCGGCGCAGTCACCGAAGAGGTCATCACGTCGGGACTGGCGCCGGGATAGAGCGTGACGATCTGGATCGTCGGGTAGTCCACTTCCGGCAGCGCCGACAGCGGCAGCAGGCGATAGGCCAGCGCGCCGGCCATCAGGATCGCCGCCATCAGCAGCGAGGTCGCTACCGGCCGCAGGATGAAGAGACGCGATGGATTCATGTCTGCGCGATCACGACCGGCGTGGCATCACGGTGCGGCGTGACGCCGATGCCCGCCGGCCTTCGCCGGGTTTTCCGGCACGGCGTCCGTCGCCGCCGCCTGGGCGGACACCACCTTGCTGCCCTCGCTGAGGCGGTCGACGCCATCGGTGACCACGGTTTCGCCGACCGCCAGTCCGCTGGTGATGGCGGTGTCCTCGCCCTGTACCGCGCCGGTCTTGATCTGGCGAAGGGTGACCGTGGAGTCCGGCTTGACGACATAGACGTACGCGCCGTTGCTGCCTTGCTGGATCGCGGCGCTGGGCAGCAGCGTGACGCCATGCTCCACCTGCAACAGCATGCGCACGTTGACGAACTGGTTGGGGAACAGCGATTCATCGGCGTTGGCGAACTCGGCCTTGAGCTTGACCGAGCCGGTGGTCGGATCGATCTGGTTGTCCACCGTGGTCAGCGTGCCGCTGGCGAGCTTGACGGTCTGTGCGCGGTCATAGGCATCGACCGCCAGTTTTTCCGGCCCGCCCAGTTGTTTCAGTACGCCGGGCAGGTCGTCTTCGGGCAGCGAGAACACGACGTTGATCGGCTTGAGCTTGGTGATGACGACGATGCCGTTGGCGTCGCTGGTGCTGACGATGTTGCCGGGGTCCACCTGGCGCAGGCCGAGTCGGCCGCTGACCGGTGCGGTGACGCGCGCGTAGGTCAGTTGCAGCTTGGCGGTGTCGATCTGCGCCTGATCGGTTTTCAGCGCGCCTTCGTACTGTTTCACCAGCGAAGCCTGCTGGTCGACCTGCTGCTTGGCGATGGAATCCTGCGCGTACAGCGTGGTATAGCGCTGCAAATCGATTTTTGCGGTTTGCAGCAGCGCCTGGTCGCGCGCCAGCTGGCCCTGCGCCTGTTCGAGCTGCACCTGGAACGGTCGCGGGTCGATTTGCGCCAGCGCGTCGCCGGCCTTCACTTCTTGTCCTTCCTGAAACAGGATTTTCATCAATTGCCCGTCCACGCGCGGTTTCACCGTCACGGTGGCCAGCGGCGTGACCGTGCCCAGGCCATTGAGGTAGATGCTGATGTCGCCGCGCGTGGCGACCGCGGTATTCACCGTCATCGGACCGGCGCCCATGAAATTCCTGCGGCTGGCGACCTGCGGGGCTTTCTTGTGCGCCACCACGAACCAGACCGCGACGGCCATCAGCGCGACAATCAGCAGCATCCACAGCCGGCCGCGGCCGAGCTGTCCGCGGATGCGGGCGGGAGTTCTCGCGAGGGTTTCTCTTACGGGTTCGTGGACTTCATTCATGGCAACGCGCCGGCCGGATCAGTGTGCGTATGACACTAGATTAAGTGAAACGATGCTGCTGCCGCAGGGCCGCAGCGCGTTAAGTTATGTATAAAAGCCGGACGCGCGTTCCGGCGGTGCAGCCGGCCGCGCTATTTTTCTTCGACGGTGTTGACGATCGCCGCGGCCATCTGGAACGGCTTGTCGGCAAGCAGCGATGCCAGCCTTTGCGGCAGGTGGCGTTTGTCGATTTGCAGGATCGACACCTGCGCAAAGCCGTTCGGCGATTGCCCTGACCACGACTCCGCCACCGGGCCAGAGGACTTTTTGCGCGACGGCGCGATGCCCATCGCGGTCAGTTTCTCGTGCTGCGGCAACAGCGCCACCGCGCCGGCGTCGAGCGAGGCGGTCGAGGCTTGCAGGTCGATCCAGGTGTTGAAGTCGTGACGCAGCAGCGGCGCCGCGACCTTCTGCACCAGCGGGTTGACCAGCGCACGCTGCGCCAGCGCGCCAGTGCGTTCGGCCAGGGTCAGCGAACTGCCGGTCCCCGGCAGCGCCTGCTGGCGACCGTACTGCGTGGTTTGCAGGGCGGCGCGCACGGTGCTGGCGAAGTTGGTCTGGAAATGTGCGCGCAGGCGCAGCTTCTCGCCGTCGCCGTGGGGTTCGGAGACCAGTTGCAGATTCATGCGCCACAGCGGCGCGCCGCCGTGACCACCGGGCAGTTCGGCCGAAAATGAGATTTGCTCGAGTCCGCCGTGCTGGGAACTGGGTGCCGTACCCATTCCCAGTGCGCCGAGATTTTTGCGGATGCGGTTTAAGATGCCCATGAGTCAACCGTTGCTGCCATCAGTACCGCCAGAGAATTCATGACCCGACAATGTTACCGCTTTATCGTCAGCGGGCACGTGCAGGGTGTGTTTTTCCGCCAGTCCAGCGCCGGGCGGGCGCGGCAGTTGGGCATCGACGGCTGGGTGCGCAATCTTGCCGACGGCCGCGTTGAAGGCGTCGCCTGCGGCAGTGCCGATGCGCTGCAACACTACCGGGCGTGGCTGGCGCATGGCCCTGAAGCCGCGCGCGTCGACGAGTTGCAGTGGCGGGCCAGCGACGAAGTACCGGAGCGTGGTTTCACGGTTCGACGTTGAGTCTTTCAGCGTCACCCGCTGTTTGCCAAAAGTCGTGCGAAGCGAATAAAGAATGTTATAAAATATTATATTATAAATAAATATTTATATAAAATATAACATTCGATTTGACCCTCAAACCGGGAGCGGGTGCCTGATTTCCGGGCTCCGCACGCTAAGGCTTGGTTTTTTGCAGGAACTTCCCGGTCGATTTCTGTGCGATTTTGAAAAACAGTTCCGGCGCAATGCGTTTGATCTGGTACTGGCGCCTGGCGTCGGCGTGGGTGATGACGAGGAAACGGTTTTTCAGCACCGCGTCGTAGATGTCGGCGGCGACGTCTTCGGCGCAGACGCTGGCTTTCTGCATCAGCCGCGCAACGATCTGCTGCATCTGCGGGGCGGCGTTGTCGGTGACATCGGCGGCCTGTTTCTGGCTGGTTTCCATCAGCGCGGTCTTGAAGAACGACGGGCAGGCGACGCTGACGCCGACCTGATCGGGATACATCTCGAAGCGCAGCGTTTCCGACAGCGAGATGACCGCCGCCTTGGTGGCGTTGTAGCTGGCCATCGCCGGCGGATTGGCGATGCCAGCGAACGAGGCGATGTTGACGATATGCCCGCCGCGCTGCGCGGTCAGCATCGGCGCGAACGCCTTGCTGCCGCGCACGCAGCCGAGCAGGTTGATGTTGATGATCCACTGCCACTGCGCGATCGGCGAATCGGCGACGGTGCCGGCGCTGGCGACACCGGCGTTGTTGATCAGCACGTCGAGCCCGTTCCAGTCCTGCCCGATGCGCGCCACCAGTTGCGCCCAGGATTCGTCCGAGGTGACGTCGCAGCGCAGCGCCAGCGCACGGCCGCCGGCGTGTTCGATATCGGCGGCGGTTTGCTGCGCGCCTTCGAGATCGATGTCGGCGACCGCGACGCGCCAGCCTTGCGCGGCAAAGTGCAGCGCCAGCGCGCGGCCCAGACCGCTGCCGCCACCGGTGATGAGGACGCGTTGATCGAGCAGTTTGCGCATGAAGGCTCCGTCGCGGAAAACGCCGCGGTTGGCGGCGCTGGAAATGGGTGCGCCCGGAGTTTGCCAGCCGTCGCCGGCGGGCGCTACTGCGCGATGCTGCGCTGGTAGATGAAGTCGAAGCTGAAGCTGCGCGGCTTGGTGCGGGCGTCCTGGAATTCGGCCATGCGCAGCAGGCGCGCCGGAATCTTCATCAGCTTGTCCTGCGCATCGGTGCCTTCGGCATTGAGGCCGGTGAGTCTGCCGATGTTCCAGAACTCGAGCAGTTCGACGACGATCTTCTGGTAGTGGCGCGGGCCGAAAATATCGGCGCGGCGCAGCACCTCGCTCATGTCGTCGAAATGCGGCACGGCGTGGCCGGGCATGGCGAAGCCGGTGGTGACCTTGAGCAGCGATTGCAGCGCCTGATTCGGATCGGCGGCGAGGATGCCGGCGAAGCAGGCGCGATAAAACGCGTAGTGGCGCGATTCATCCGCGCAGATGTGCGCGAGCACGCGCTGGCCGCGCGGCTCGTACTGTGCGCAGAGGCGGCCGGTGTTGGAGTGCGAGACCTGCGTCGCTTTCTCCTGCAGGCTGGTGTAGGCCAGCAGGCGGTAGGGGTCTTGTTCCCACGTGGGTTCGAAGCCGGCTTCGACATACGCGTACTGCATGCGTTCCAGCGCGCCCATGTCGAAGATGCGCGCTTCACGCACGTAATCGCGCATGGCGCAGCCGTGGCGATCTTCCTCGGCGGTCCACAGATTGTTCCAGGTGCTCCACGGGCTTTCGCTGCCCATGTAAACCGCGATCAGGCGATGGAAATGCGGCAGCCCTTCTTCGGTCAGCAGGTTGAGCGCCAGCGCGACGCGGGCCACGTCGGGCAGGCCTTTTGCCGCCTCGCGAACCTGGGCCAGGTCGGCGTCCAGTTCGGCGCCGCCCTGCTGGTCGGCACCGAGCAGTTCATTCGGAAACCAGAGCTTGCGCTTGCTGATGTGCAATGCCATCTGTTCGCGCACCAGCGGCTCGAGGCCGATCATCACCTCGATGCGGTCGGGGGTCTTGCATGGCGGAGGATTCAGTACGGCTGACATGGCGGACGCTCCGGGGAAGCTCACGGGTTTAATACGAAAACGGGTGGCCAGAAGATGCGCCAGCGCCGCCAGTATAGCGCAGATACAGACTTATATACAGTTGTATATTGAGCGCTGCGGGCGAGCTCCCGGAAGATCGCGCTTAGAGCTTGATCAGGTTGAGGAATTCCTGGCGGGTGCGGTGATCTTCGCGGAAATGCCCGATCATCATCGACGTCACCATGCTCGAATTCTGCTTCTGTACGCCGCGCATCATCGAGCACAGATGCTTGGCCTCGATGGTGACCGCGACGCCCTTGGCGCCGGTGACTTGCTGGATGCAGTCGCCGATCTGCTTGGTGAGGTTTTCCTGGATCTGTAAGCGTCGCGCATACATGTCGACGATGCGCGGAATCTTCGACAGGCCGATGACCCTGCCGTTGGGCAGGTAGGCGACATGGCACTTGCCGATGAACGGCAGCAGATGGTGCTCGCACAGCGAATACAACTCGATGTCGCGGACGATCACCATCTCGTCGTTGGCGGAGTCGAAAATCGCGCCGTTGACGATCTCGTGAACATCCTGCTCGTAGCCTTGCGTGAGGAATTCCATGGCCTTGGCCGCACGATGCGGTGTGCGCACCAGGCCTTCGCGATCGGGATTTTCGCCTATAGCCTCGATGATCGCTCTAAACTGCTCTTCCATGACGGGTCCTGTTCGGTGGCTCGCCAAATATTGTCCCATACTCGGTCTGCCTTGAGTCTTATGCAAAAGAAGTCCTCATCTGATGCCGCTGCGATCAAATATGTTCCGGTCGATCTGATCCGGCCGGGCTCGCAGCAGGCGCGCCGCTACTTCGATGCCGACGCGCTCAAGGAGCTGGCCGAGTCGATCCGCGAATCCGGCGTGGTGCAGCCGATCGTGCTGCGCACGCAGGTGTGGGGCTATGAACTACTCGCCGGCGAGCGCCGCTGGCGTGCGGCGCAGCAGGCCGGGCTGCACGAGATTCCGGCGGTGATCCGCGACGATCTTTCCGACACTGAAGCCTTCGTCGTCGGCCTGATCGAAAATCTGCAACGTGAATCGCTGCGGCCGATCGAAACCGCCGCTGGCCTCAAGCGCCTCGCCGAAGTTTTCGCGCTGACCCACGAGCAGGTCGGCGCGCGCATCGGCAAGTCGCGCGAATACGTCAGCAATTATCTGCGGCTGGTCAATCTCGAACCGGCGGTGCAGGCGCTGGTCAACGAAGGTCACATCCTGCTGGGTCACGCCAAAATTCTTGCCGGTCTGCCGCTGCACGAGCAGATTCGCTGGGCCGACGAGACCATCCGCCACAAGCTCACCGTGCGTGCGCTCGAGCGCAAGCTGGCCAGCGCCCGTGATG
>JBOICJ010000353.1:0-18400 GCA_050740035.1 Stenotrophobium sp.
CCGCCAGCCGTTTGAAGAATGGCGTTTCGCGCTGGTTTTCCCAGTCGGATGGCGACGCCAGCAGAGTCTTGACGCCTTCACCGCTGTTGAACTGGATCACGAACAAGCGATTGCACAGGTGCAGGAACGGCGACAACGAATTCCAGGCGTTGAGATAGCCGAACTTGGTCGGGTAGGGTACGCGGATCAGTTCAAACGAACGGTAGTACGTCACCTTGGCTTGCTTGAGCAGGTCGCGGCGGAAATCCTTGGCGGCTTCGCGGACGTTGGCAACGCGTTCCATCGGGCGCAAGGATTGACGCGTCCCTGCAAAATGCGAACTCTTCCGGATAATGGACATGGTTGGACTCTGTGCAGTGGATTGTCGTTGAAAAATATATGCTTACTACGGCATCGTACAAGATGCAATCATGGTGCTGCACGCCGTCACCACATGCGGGCCATCGTGCAGTTCGCGATTTGAGAATATCCACATGATCGATGCGCTACGTCATCTTGCCAGCTTTGCCAATTTTGCGGCGCATCGCGGCGATCGCGAACGTCATGACGCCGCAGTGTTTTCCGAGCTTGCGGCGCAATCTGTGGTATTGCCCAAGGGATTGGAAATCACCTGGCTGGGGACTGCCGGTTTCAAGCTGAGCTATGAGCAACAGGTGCTCTACATCGATCCGTATCTCTCGCGTATTCCTTTGCGCGGCTTGTTCAGCGCCAGACCCGCGCATCCGGATTTCGCATGGCTTGCAGAGTTTCTGGACCGGCCGCATGAGCGAGTCGTGGGCGTACTGGTGGGGCACTGCCATTTCGATCACGCGATCGATGCCCCGGCGATTGCCAAACATTGCAATGCGCCAGCTTATGGATCGAAATCGTTGTTGCAATTGATGGCCCTGCACGGCGCACAGAATCTGGCGGTGACGGTCGAGGCGCATCGTCGTTATGAACTGGGTCCGTACACGGTCAGCTTCGTGCCGAGCCTGCATTCAAAGCTCGTGCTGGGATATCGCGTGCCGTTCGAGGGCGAGTTCACCTGCGAGCATGTGGATGCGCTGACGCCCTCGGCCTACAAATGCGGACAGGTCTGGGGCATACACATCGAAGTGGCGGGAACCACGCTCTATCACCAGGGCAGCGCCAATCTCATCGACGAAGAAATCAAATGCGGAGACGTGGATGTTTTCCTGGCGGGCGTTGCTGGCCGCCGTTTCACCCGAAACTACTGGCCACGCGTCTTGAGACGTTTGCGGCCGCGAGTGATAGTCGCCAGTCACTTCGATGATTTTTTTCGACCTTTGAATGCGCCGATGGGGTTTTCCGCCAATGTCAATCTTGCCGCAGTGCCCGAAGAAGTCCACCGGATCGATCGCGATATCCGCGTGGTGACGTTGCGGCCACTGCAAGGTCTTCGCGTCGAAGGTTGACACTGACCGATGCTGGCGCCTTCAATTTCTCTCCGTGCGTTTTTGCAGTTGGCGATCCATCTGCCTGAAAGCCGGCTGGCTCCAACGCGTGATCGGGCCTGGGAGTGCTGCCAGGGCCACCTCGGCGAGATTGCCCAGAGAATTGGCGATGCGGGCAGGGCGTTTTTCAATCGCTTCGACGATCCAGTCTGCCGCCTGCTCAGGACTTTTCATCGGCATGTTCTGGTAAATCTTCGTGCGCGATGACATCGGCGTTCTCACCATCGGGAAATAGAGTGTAGTGACGGCGATGCCTTTGTGCCCCAGTTCGGCGGACAGCGAACGCGAAAAGGAATCCAGTGCGGCCTTGCTGGCCAGATACGCTGAGAACAGAGGGATCGGCAACTGCGCCGACATGGTCGAGCTGTTGATCACATGGCCCGAGCCTTGTTCAAGGAAACGTGGCAGCAATGCCAGCGTCAACCGCACGGCGCCAAAATAATTCAGCTGCATGGTGCGTTCATAATCGTGCATGCGATCCAGCGATTCGTGGATGGATCTACGGATGGAGTGTGCCGCGTTATTCACCAGCACATCGATGCGCGCATGCTCCTTGAGAAGGGCAGCCGCGCACTCGTCGACTGAATCGGGCTGGGACAGGTCTGCCGGATAAATCCAGCACTGCCCGCCGTCGGACTCGATTGCATTTTGCACGCGCGTCAGTTCGTCGGCGCGGCGCGCAATCAGGCACACGCGCGCACCCATTCCGGCCAGTTGCCTGGCAGCGGCTTCACCGATGCCGCTGGAGCCGCCGGTGATGATGATGGTTTTTTCTTCGATATTCACGAGATATGTCCTCAGTGTTGATGCGTTCGCGGGAAGCTGGACTCAGAATGCGCCGTGACGGCCCAGGCCCTTGCTGAAGCGTGCGGCCCCGGACAGGCTTTCACCGGATTTGAGCGTCGTCATTCCGTGCCCGAATTCATTGGCGATGGCTGCGGTTTCATCCAGCCCCCACTGTTGATACGCGCTTTGGCGATCACCGCGCAGGCAGGTTTGCGGGAACGCTGCGATCTGCAACGCCAGTTTCTCCGCCTGGGCCATGGCTTGTCCTGCCGGCACCAAGCGGTTGGCCAGGCCGATCTGGTAGGCCTCGTGCGCATCGACTGCGCGACCGGTCAGGATCAGGTCGAGTGCGCGGCTCATGCCGATCAGGCGTGGCAAACGCACCGTGCCGCCATCGATCAACGGCACACCGAAGCGTCGGCAGAACACGCCAAAGACCGCAGTTTCGTCGGCGACCCGCAGGTCGCACCAGCAGGCCAGCTCGATGCCGCCGGCCACGCAATAGCCGGTGACGGCCGCGATGACCGGCTTGCTCAACTGCATGCGGCTCGGCCCCATGGGGCCGTCGCCCTGTGGGTCCAGGCGATTGGGCCGTACCGGATCGCCGCTGGCCAAGGCCTTGAGGTCGGCGCCCGCACAGAAATTCCCGCCCACGCCGGCCAGTATTGCGACATGCATCGTTGCGTCGGCATCGAACTCCCTGAATGCCTCGGCCAGCGCGCGAGCCGTCGGCCCGTCCACCGCATTGCGCTGCTCGGGGCGGTTGATCGTGACCTTGAACAAGGGCGCCTGCCTTTCGATCAGCACGCCGCTTTCAGCAACCTTCGACATAAATACTCCTGCGCAATGCTGAGCTATCGGGTTAATGACCGGACTCTACCGGACAAGTTCTGCGGCGTAGGCTCAGGATGACGCCTTGAGCTGCACGAATGGCTATTTTCGCGAATTGCATCAAGGCACTGTTGACCCGCAAATGATTTTGCTATGATTCGCGCCCTCAATGGTGGTCGTAGCTCAGTTGGTAGAGTCCCAGATTGTGATTCTGGTTGTCGCGGGTTCGAGCCCCGTCGATCACCCCACTTCCTTGAGATCAACGCAGGGCTGTTAGCTCAATTGGTAGAGCAGCTGACTCTTAATCAGTAGGTTCCCGGTTCGAGTCCGGGACAGCCCACCAGTATGCTGTCATGGCGGGGTCAGACTTGGTCTGATCCCGTTTTTTTATGGCTCATGGCTGAGGGCAAGCCGCAGTGCGCTGTGTTAATCCGTTAAACTATGCGCTGTTTCCATTGATCTCCCCATGCGCATATTGCTCTCCAATGACGACGGCTGCCGGGCTACCGGCCTGCGTTGCCTACATCAACATCTGCAAACCCGGCATCAGGTCGATGTCGTGGCGCCGGATCGCAATCGCAGCGGCGCCAGCAACTCCCTGACGATATTGAATCCGTTGCGTGTCCAGCACGACGAAGACGGGGTGATCTGTGTCGATGGCACGCCCACCGACTGTGTGCACCTGGCCTTGACTGGCCTGTTGAAAGAGGTACCGGACATGGTGGTCTCGGGCATCAATGCCGGCGCCAATCTTGGCGACGACACCCTGTACTCCGGCACGGTCGCCGCTGCGATGGAGGGACGCCATCTGGGTCACTCCGCCATCGCCGTGTCTTCTGCGTCGATCAGCCCGAAGCACTACGCGACCGCGGCGCGCGTCACCCTGCGGCTGGTCGAACAGCTGCAACAGGACCCGATGCCCGGCGACACCATCCTCAACGTCAACGTGCCGGACGTGCCCTGGGAGGACTTGCAGGGTTATGAAGTCACGCGGCTGGGCAATCGCCACTGTGCGGATGGCGTGATTGCCGGCGAGGATCCGCGCGGCCGTCCGATTTACTGGGTCGGAGCGGCCGGCAGTCAGAACGACAGCGGGCCCGGCACCGATTTTCATGCCGTCAACCACAACCGGGTTTCGATCACGCCGCTGCTGGTGGACCTGACGCGCTACGCAGTGATGGACCGTCTCAACCAGTGGGTACGCGCACTATGACAAGCCTGTATCGGCCACAGCCCGCGCGCGGCCAGGATTTCGTCGTCAGCCGTCGCCGTCAGGAGCTGGTGGACCGGCTGCGCCGCGAAGGCATCCACGATGCCAACGTGCTGGCGGCCATGGAAAAAATTCCGCGGCATGAATTCGTCGACGAGCTGTTGAAAAGCCGCGCCTACGAGAATACCGCGCTGCCGATCGGCAATGCCCAGACCATCTCGCAGCCGGTGGTGGTGGCGCTGATGACGCAGGCGCTGCTGGCGGGGCGTAAGCTCAAGCGCGTGCTGGAAATCGGCACCGGCAGCGGCTACCAGACGGCGGTGCTGGCGGAGCTGGTCGAGAGCCTGTTCACGGTCGAACGGATCAAGCCGCTGACCGAGCAGGCGCGTAAGCGGCTGGCGCACCTGGGCTATCGCAACATTCACTTTGGCTATGCCGACGGCATCAACGGTTGGTCGCCTTACGCGCCTTACGACGGCATCATCGTGACCGCAGGGACCGAATCGGTGCCGCGCGCGCTGACCGAACAGCTGGCGGTGGGTGGCCGCATGTTGATTCCGGTCGGGCCGCAGGGGCGGCAGTCATTGCGTCTGATCGAACGCAGCCTCGGCGGATTGACCGAAACCGATCTGGCCGCGGTCAGCTTCGTGCCGCTGCTGGCGGGAAGGGACTAGCGAAGATGTCGCCGCGAGTCCAACTCTGGACCGTGCTGCTGGTGGCGGCGGTGGGTCTGGGCGGATGCGGCGGCGGACTGCGCTGGAACACAAAAAGCGATCAGGCGCGTCACCCGGTACCGGCCGCAGCGAGCAGGGCCGGCGAATACCGGGTTGAAAAAGGCGACACGCTTTACGGCATTGCCTTCCGCAACCAGCTCGATTTTCGCGAACTGGCGCGCTGGAACGGCATCGGCGGCGACTACACCATTCATCCCGGCCAGAGGCTGCGCCTGCACCCGCCTGCGGGCGAGCGCGCTGTGCTGCCACCCGCTGCGCCGGCGGCGACCCGGGTGCCGCCATCTCCCGCACACAAACCGGAACAGCGCCCGCTCCCGGTCAGGCCGCCGCCGGCGGTGTCTTCTCCGCAGGCCGGCTCTGCGAAATTTGAATGGCGCTGGCCGTTGAATGGCTCGGTATCGCGGAATTATGCGCCGGCAGCAGGCAACAAGGGGCTGGATTTCACTGGCGTCCTCGGCATGCCGGTGCTGGCCGCCGCGCCCGGCAAGGTGGTGTACAGCGGCAACGCTCTCAAGGGCTATGGCGAGTTGATCATCATCAAGCACGACGACACGTTTTTGTCGGCTTACGCCTATAACCGCCGCCGGCTGGTGAAGGAGGGCGATGTCGTCACCGGCGGTCAGCCGATCGCGGAGCTGGGTCTGGGGCCGCAGAACAAGCCGCTATTGCATTTTGAGATCCGCGCCAACGGCAAGCCGGTCAATCCGCTCGACTACCTGCCGCCGCAGGATCGGCCGCAGCTACGGTAGTCGCTGAAAATCCGTCGCATCGTTGCGGGCTCTTTGTTGCAGCGCGATAGGTGCAATGGTCTAATACCGCGCTTGATTTTCCACCACCGGATAAAAACCCGTGAACGCCGTTTTTCCGCGCATTCAGCGCCTGCCTCCTTACGTCTTCAACATCGTTGGCGATCTGAAGAAGGCAGCGCGAGCTCGTGGCGAAGACGTGATCGACTTCAGCATGGGCAATCCCGATCAGGCGACGCCGCGGCATATCGTCGACAAGTTGCTGGAAGTGGCGGGGCGTGAAGACCCGGCGGTTTTCCGCTACTCCGTTTCCAAGGGCGTTCCCAGGCTGCGGCGCGCGATCGCCCAGTGGTACAAGGCGCGGTTCGATGTCGATCTGGACCCGGAAACCGAGGCCATTGCCACCATCGGTTCCAAGGAGGGACTGGCGCACCTGATGCTGGCGACGCTCGACAAGGGCGATGTGGTGATGGTGCCGAACCCGGCGTACCCGATTCATCCCTACGGTGCGGTCATCGCCGGTGCCGACGTGCGGCATGTGCGGTTGACGCCGGGCACGGATTTCTTCGCCGAACTGGAAAAGGCGGTCAAGGAATGCTGGCCGCGGCCGAAATTCCTGATCCTGAATTTTCCCGGCAACCCGACCGCGCAGTGCGTCGAACTCGATTTCTTCGAGCGCGTGGTGGCGATGGCCAGGGAATACGATTTCTGGGTGATCCACGACATCGCCTACGCCGACATCGTGTTCGACGGCTGGAAGGCGCCGTCGTTCCTGCAGGTGCCGGGCGCCAAGGACATCGGCGTGGAGTTCTTCACGCTGTCCAAGAGTTACAACATGCCGGGCTGGCGCGTCGGCTTCATGTGCGGCAACCGCGAACTGTGTACCGCGCTTTCGCGCATGAAGTCCTACCTGGATTACGGTACGTTCACGCCGATCCAGGTCGCCGCGATCGCCGCGCTGGAAGGCCCGCAGGATTGCGTGCGCGAGATCGCGCAGATGTACCAGCATCGACGCGACGTGCTGTGCGAAGGCTTGAACGCCGCCTGCTGGCAGGTCGAGACGCCCACGGCCAGCATGTTCGTCTGGGCCAAAATTCCTGAGCCGTTCGCCACGATGGGCAGCCTGGAGTTTTCCAAGCGCCTGATGAACGAGGCCAAGGTCGCCGTGTCGCCCGGCATCGGGTTTGGCGAGTATGGCGACGATCATGTGCGTTTCGCCCTGATCGAGAACGAACACCGCAGCCGACAGGCGGTCCGCGGCATCAAGAAAATGATCAAAGAGGGTCGCGCATGACGGCGCCGGTAAAAGTGGGATTGATTGGTCTTGGCACGGTGGGCCAAGCCGTGGTGCGTCTGCTCAAGGGCAACGCCGGCGAGATCCGCCGCAGGCTCGGCCGTGAAGTGGTGGTGACGCACGTTGCCGCGCGCGATCTGACGCGCAAGCGCGATTGCGACCTGCAGGGCATCACCGTGGTCAGCGATCCGATGTCGATCATCCGCGATACCGATGTCGATATCGTGATCGAAGTCGTGGGCGGCACCGGCGTCGCACGCGATCTGGTGCTCGCGGCCATCGCCCAGGGCAAGCATGTGGTCACGGCCAACAAGGCGCTGATCGCGGAGCAGGGTAACGATCTGTTCGCGGCGGCGCGCAATCGTGGCGTGATGCTGGCGTTCGAGGCCGCGGTCGCGGGCGGCATCCCGATCGTCAAGACCCTCCGCGAAGGCATGGCGGGCAACCGCATCGACAGCATCGCCGGCATCATCAACGGCACCTGCAACTACATCCTGACGCAGATGACGCTGAAGGGGCAGTCGTTCGCCGACGCCTTGGCGGATGCGCAAAAGCTCGGCTACGCCGAGGCCGATCCGACCTTCGACATCGAGGGCGTCGACGCGAGTCACAAGCTGGCGATCCTCGCCAGCATCGCCTTCGGCATGCCGCTGTCGTTTGCCGACGTCGCCTGCGAAGGCATCACCAAGATCACCGCGCAGGACATCGAGATCGCCCAGGCGCTGGGTTATCGCATCAAGCTGCTGGGCATCGCCAAGCGTAGCGACAGCGGCGTCGAGATGCGCGTGCAGCCAACGCTGATTCCGCAGGATACGCTGCTGGCCAAGGTCGACGGCGTGTTGAACTCGGTGCTGCTCAAGGGTAATGCCGCAGGCCAGATCGGCCTGTACGGCGCTGGTGCCGGTGGCGACGCCACGGCCTCGGCGGTCGTCGCCGATCTGCTCGACGTGGCCCGCGCGCTGGGTACGCCGGCGCAGCAGTGGGTGCCGGCGCTGGCGTTCCAGGCGGACGCGGTGCAGCCGTTGAAATTGTTGCCGATGAGTGACACCCAGAGCGCGCATTATCTGCGCCTGCGCGTGGCCGACGCGCCCGGCGTGCTGTCGCGCATCACCACGATACTGGCCGGCCACGGCATCAGCGTCGAAGCCATCATCCAGCGCGAGCCGCGCGGGCAGGAGGATGCGACGCTGGCGATCATCACCTCGGCCATCGTCGAGCATGCGTTCGATGCCGCGCTGGCGGCGTTGCTGGCGCTGCCGGTGGTGCGCGAAGGCGCGTCGCATTTGCGCGTGGAGCATTTCGACGACTGAGCCGACTCGGCACAGGTCGCAATCGACATGACAAATTTGCAGTCATCTCCCTCTGATTTTGCTTCGGTGACACTTGAAGGCACTTATGTGGTGCTCGAACCGCTGGCCGCAGAGCATCACGAGGCGCTATCGGTGGCGGGCGCGGACGAAGCGATTTTCCGCTGGTATCCGGTTTCGTATTCGGGCGCCGCGCAGATGCGCGAATTCATCACTCACGGAGTGGCCGAGCAGCGCGCGGGTCGCGCTTTGCCGTTTGCAGTACGCACGCGCCACGACGGCTGCGTCGTTGGCAGCACGCGTTTTGCCGCGATCGAGCGGACACATCGCCGCGCCGAGATCGGCTGGACCTGGTATGCACCCGCGGTGCAGCGCACGCCAGTCAACACCGAGTGCAAGTATCTGTTGCTGCGCCACGCCTTCGAGACGCTCGGGCTGAATCGCGTCGAGTTCAAGACCGATTCGCTCAACGACAAATCGCGGGCGGCGCTGCTGCGTATCGGCGCGACGCAGGAAGGCATCTTCCGCAACCACATGGTGATGCAGGGCGGCCGCATCCGGCACTCGGTGTATTTCGCCGTCGTGCGTGAAGAGTGGCCGCAGATGCGCGAAAATCTCGAACGCCGGCTGGCGCAGCCATTCTCGTTTCAGTCCCAGCTTTGATTAACCCAGAAGTTTTTCAGGAAAATTGACGTGACCCGATATACCGGACTCATCGAACACTACCGCGACCGCCTGCCGCTGCCGCAGGACGCGCGCGCCATTTCGCTCGGCGAAGGCCGCACGCCGCTGATCAAGCTCGAACACCTGCCGAACAAAGTTGGTTTCGGCGGCGAGATCTACGTCAAATTCGAGGGCCTCAATCCGACCGGTTCGTTCAAGGATCGCGGCATGACCGCGGCGGTCACGCATGCGGTGCACAACGGTTCGCGCGCGATCATCTGCGCCTCCACCGGCAACACCTCGGCCGCCGCCGCCGCTTATGCGGTGCGCGCCGGCGTCACCGCCTTCGTGCTGATTCCCGACGGCAAGATCGCGCTCGGCAAGCTGGCGCAGGCGGTGGTGCATGGCGCGGTCGTCATCCAGATCCAGGGCAACTTCGACGACGGCATGCGCCTGGTCAAGGAAGTCGCGCAGACCACGCCGGTGGCGATCGTCAACTCGATCAACCCGTATCGCCTGCAAGGGCAGAAGACCGCCGCGTTCGAGGTGCTCGAAGATCTCGGCTGCGCGCCCGATTATCACTGTCTGCCGGTCGGCAACGCAGGTAACATCACCGCGTACTGGATGGGTTACAGCGAGTCCGTCGGCCTGCGCACTTCCGCCAGCATGGACGGCTACGCGCTCGGCAATGCCAAATTCTCGCGGCCGAAAATGCTGGGCTACCAGGCTTCCGGCAGCGCACCGTTCCTGCGCGGCGGACCGGTGAAAGACCCAGAGACGGTGGCGACCGCAATCCGCATCGGCGATCCGCAGTCCTGGGATCATGCCTGGAAAGTGCAGAAAGAATCCGGCGGCTGGTTCGACGAATGCAGCGATGCCGAAATCCTCTCGACGCAAAAATTGCTGGCGGCGAACGAGGGCGTGTTTTGCGAACCGGCGTCTGCGGCATCGCTGTGCGGCGCGCTGCGCGACATCAAGGCCGGCAAGATCGCCGACGGCAGCGTCGTCGTCTGCACGCTGACCGGCAACGGCCTGAAAGACCCGGACGTGATCGTCAAGGATGGCCTGCATGGTCTGATCCGCGTGCCGGCCGAACGCAGTGCGGTCGAACAGGCGCTCAAGAGCCGACTGGACTAGGCGAAAGCTGATTTCAGCGTCACCCGCTGTCAACATTTGTGGTCAATCGTTTATTATATATTATTTAATTTAAATTAATATATTAAATAAATTATAACATTTTCCCCAGGCAAAAACCGTAGAGCGGGTGGCTGCAGAACAGGAGTACGTGAGCGACATGAGCGCGCCATTGATCCGCCGCCGTGCCCCCGGACATCCCGAGGCATTGCCCGACAGTCTGCACCCGGTACTGCGGCGTATCTACGCGGCGCGCGGCGTCACCGAATCCGATTTGCCGCTGGAGTTGCGGCACCTGCTGCCGCCGCAGACGCTCAAGGGCATGGACGCCGCCGTAACGCTGCTGGCCGAGGCGCTGCAGCGCGGCCGGCGCATCGTCATCGCCGGTGATTACGATGCCGATGGCGCGACCAGCGTGGCGCTGGCGGTACGCGCCTTGCGCGCACTGGGCGCAGCGTCGGTGGGCTACGTCGTGCCGGATCGTTTTCGCATGGGCTATGGCCTGTCGCCGGCGCTGGTCGATCTTGCGCTGGAGCAGGGCGCACAGCTGCTGGTGACGGTGGACAACGGCATCGCCAGTCTCGCCGGTGTCGCGCATGCACGGGCACGCGGACTCGATGTGCTGGTCACCGATCATCACCTGGCCGGGCCGGAACTGCCCGCGGCCAACGCCATCGTCAATCCCAATCAGCCCGGTTGCGTCTTCGCCAGCAAGCACCTGGCCGGCGTCGGTGTGATGTTCTATCTGCTGCTGGCGGTGCGTGCGCACCTGCGCGCGAACGGCGGCTTCGCACAGAAGGCCGAACCCAATCTCGCCGACTATCTCGATCTGGTGGCGCTGGGCACGGTCGCCGATGTCGTGCGCCTCGATTACAACAACCGCATCCTCGTGCGGCAGGGCGTCGCGCGCATCCGCGCCGGCCATGCCTGTCCCGGCGTGCTGGCGCTGCTGCAGGCGGCAGGGCGTGCGCCGCACGACATCAGCGCGACCGATCTGGGATTCGTCGTCGGCCCGCGCATCAATGCCGCGGGCCGTCTGGAAGATATCCGCATCGGCATCGAGTGTTTGTTGTGCGACGATGCCGGCACCGCGCTGGAGATGGCCCGCAATCTCGATCGCCTCAACCGCGAGCGCCGCGAGATCGAAGGCCAGATGAAGGATGAAGCGCTGGTGCTGATCGAGGAGAATGGCGGCGGCACCGGCATCTGCCTGTTCGATCCGGGCTGGCATGAAGGCGTCGTCGGGCTGGTGGCGTCACGCGTGAAGGAGCGGCTGCATCGGCCGGCAATCGCGTTCGCCCGCGCGGCCGAAGGCGAGCTGCTGAAAGGCTCGGCGCGCTCGATTCCCGGGCTGCATATCCGCGACGCGCTGGCGGCGATCGATGCGCGGCATCCCGGCATGATCGAGCGCTTCGGCGGACACGCGATGGCGGCGGGACTGACGCTGCCGGAAAAAAATTATCCGGCATTCAGCCAGGCTTTCGATGAAGTCTGTCGCGAATGGCTGCAACCGGCGCAGCTGGAGCAGGTGCTGGAAACCGATGGCGAGCTGTCGCCGCTGGAATTGTCGCTCGACACCGCGCAGGTCTTGGCCGCCGCCGGTCCCTGGGGACAGGGCTTTCCCGAACCGCTGTTCGAGGGCCGCTTCGGCATCGCCGGTGCGCGCTTGGTGGGTGCGACGCAGGCGCATGTGAAATACCAGTTGCATCATCCGGCAGGGGGTGTGCTGACGGCGATGGATTTCGGCGGTGCGGAACGCATGCGCACGCATGGCGAAGTGCAACTGGTTTACCGGATCGGGATCAATCGCTGGCAGGGGCGCGAGAGCCTCGATTTGTATATCAGCGATCTGCGATCCCTGAACTAGGGCGTGTCATCAATTGAAGTTCCTCTCTCCCTCATGCGGGAGAGGGAAGAAGAAAAGCGCGTAATTGATGACACGCCTTAAACCGGTGCCGTGAAGATCACCGGCGTCGGCTTGGCGACGATGAATCCCTGATAGAAATCGGCCTTGAGTTTTTGCCAGGCGGCGAGCTGGCTGTTTTCTTCGAGGTTGTTGACGATGATCTGCTTGTGCAGGCTGCGGGCGACACGCACGGTGGATTCAGCCAGCATCTGCTCGACGGCGTCCTGCGCGATCTGGCGGTACTGGCGGCCGTCGATTTTCACGAAATCGAACGGCAGCCGCCGCAGCATGTCGAGGTCGGAGCCGCGGCGTGCATTGAAGTGGCTGATCAGCAGCCGGCAACCGATGCCGCGCATGCTGTCGCAGAAGGTTTGCGCCGATTGCTGATGATTATCGATGCTCTCCTGGGTCAACTCGAAGCAGATGCTGGCGGGAGAGACGGTCGGCGCATGTTCGAAGGTTCGCACGATGTGCTCGAGCAGGGCGGGTTCGGCGAGCGACTCGGCGGATGCGCGCATCAGGATCAGCGAGGTCCGCTGCGCCAGTTCCGGGTTGCGCTCCAGTTGGGCGATGGTCTGGCTGATCGCCCAACGGTCCATGTCCAGCGTCAGATGATGCCGCTCCGCCGTCGGCATGAAGGCGGCGGCGGTCGACCAGAAGCCTTCTTCGTCCTCCAGCGTCAGGTTGACGGCATAGGCCTGTCCGGATGTAGCGTTGCCGGCGAGGATGAACTGCGTGGTCAGATGAAACAGGTTTTGATTCAGGCCGGCGCGGATGCGCCGCATCCACAGCGAATCCTTCGGCGGAACCTGCATGGCGTTATCCGGCGACCAGAGCTTGACCGCGTTGCGCCCGGATTTCTTCGCCAACTGGCAGGCGTCCTCGGCGCCGCGCAGCACATCGGCGGCGTTCGCGGTGTTGGCGTCGAACAGCATGACGCCGATGCTGACGGTGACGGCAAAACTGTGGGTCTCCCATTTCAAGTGAGTGCCGGCCACCATCTTGCGCAGGGTTTCGGCGAGCGCTTCCGCCTTGCGGCCGTCGCAGTTTTCGAGCAATACGGCAAACTGTCCGCCGCCGGTGCGATAAACCTCGCCACTGCGCGCGCTGCACGACACCAGCAATTCGCTGATCTTGACGATGACCTTGTTGCCCGCCATCAGGCCGGCGGCTTCATTGATCTGCCGCAGTTGGTCGATATCGATCGACAGCAGCGCGTGCTGGGCCGGTTTGCGATGCGCCGCGGCGATCAGGTCGTTGATGTTGCGATAGCAGCCGGAACGGATCAGCAGGCCGGTTTCACGATCCGAGGCCAGCGGTTCGTCGCGCACCGCGGCGGTTCCGCCAGCGGCGACATTCAACTGCTCGTGAAACACGATCAGGGCGCCGGTGGCGCGCTGATCGGGCAGGGCGAATGGCGTTGCGATCGCGCTGATTTCGCGCATTTCGCCGTTGGCCCGCGCGAGCCGGACCGGCTCATCGAGGTCGATGCGCCTGCCGTCGTGTATCGCCTGCATCGCGAGATTGGGCAGGACGGTGCCGTCGGCGGCAAATGCCTTGAAGATGTCGCTGAAGTTGCGGCTGCGGCTGTTGCGCAGCGAGTTGCCGGTGAGCTGCTCGGCGACGCTGTTCATGTCTTCGACGCGGCCCTGATCGTTGGTGATGATGACGCCGTCGGAGACGGTCTGCAGCAGCAGGGCATTGCGCTCCTGCACGCGCGTCAGCGCGTCCTGCGCGGTGCGGCGTCCGCCGGACTCGGCCGTCAGCTGTGCCTGGCTGGAGCTGACGTGGAGCAGCGTGTCGCGCATCAGTTGCAGACGCTCGTTGAGCCACCGGGCAAGACGCCCGATCTCGCTGCCGGAGCGCTCTTCGAGATTGATCTTGAGCGTCTGCTCCAGATCGTGGGTTTTCATCAATTGCGCGTGGATGCGCGACAGCGGCGCGACCACCATGAAATTCACCGCGATGAAAATCAGCAGCAGGGCCAGCATGAAAATGATGACGGTCGCCGACATCGACTGCGTGAACAGGCCGCCGGGGCCGGAGAACACTCTGTCGCCCGGCGTGAAACGCAGCAGCTGCCAGTGACTGCCGGGCAGGGTGAACGCTGCAGCATCGCTGTCGCCGCCGAGCACCGGATCGTCGTCGAGGTGCAGGACGGCGGCCGCGCCCGGTTTTGCGTGGTCGTTTTGCGATAGCCAGATCTGCGTCAGCGCAGCCTGCGCCTCCAGCTGCGACATGTCGCGGGTGTTGTGCTGCAGCGTGCTGGCATCGGCGGCCTTGTAGGTGGCCGAGCGATTGGCGCTGGCCAACTGGTCGAGGTCCCGTTGGTGCAGCATCAGCGCCAGCGGATTGTAGGCCGGCTGCGCCTGCGCCAGCGCCGCGAGATTGCGCGGATGACCGGACTCGATGCGCGAGCTGTTGGCGGAGAACGCCAGCAGCTGGTTGTCGGAGTCGAGCAGCAGGCTGTAGCCGCTGTCGGACTGCGTGGCCTGGGTGAAGTCGATCGCCAGATTGTCCAGGCTCAGGCTGACGGTGACGGCGCCGCTGTAGCCGTGCGCGGTAACGATCGGCATCGTGCAGGTGATGACGTTCTGGCGCGACAGGGGTTCCTGGTAGACCGGCGTCCAGTAGCAGCGATCGGCCTGCTGGTAGCGTGCCGGCGTGTACCATTTCTCGTGGTTGTAGGGCACCGTGCGTGCGTCGTTGTAGTCCTCGCGCAGTTGCAGCGTGCTGCTGGCGTCGCGCACCCACAGCAGGCTGGCGCGCTGCCGTGACGGGTCCAGCGTGTTGGGCTCCGGCCAGATGCCGACGTTGGCGATCAGGCCGGAATCGGCGCCGAGATGATCGACCAGTTGCGGCACCACCTGGCGCAGGTTGCCGAGACTGTCGGGCAGATTGACCGCGAGTTGCACCAGGATGCTGGCGGTGTTCTGCACGCGCAGTGCGACGCCGTCATACTGCACCGCGAGGCGCTGGCCGCTTTCGCTGCGATAGCGTTGCGTGCCTTGCGTCAGGCCGTCCTGAATCAGGTTGCGGTTGGTCAGGTACGCAGCGATCGCGGCGAGCGCGGCCAGCAGCACGAACAGCAGGCCGAGCCGGAACAACAGGCTGCCGTGCCACGGCAGTGGTGTGGTGGCGACGGACTGTGTTCGCGTCATGTGCGTCGGGCCTTCGGGCATATCCTCGGACGACGGGCGGCGGGCTTTGTCGAATCATTGCACAAGTCCGCTGCGGCCAGAAATTGCGGTGCGGCAAATGCACGCTTCGATGGAGCGATGGCACGCGAAACAGGCCACCCGCTGTCACGGATCGGCTTTAAAATATTGTTATATATTATATAAAATATTAATTATAATTAATTAAAATATAACATCATTTATTCACCTGCAATCGACAGCGGGTACCGCCGCGAGGCTCAGGCGAACAGACGATTGACCTTGTGCAGCGCGCGGACCAGCTGATCGATGTCGGCGGTGTCGTTGTACAGCGCCAGCGAGGCGCGGGCGGTGGCGGGGATGCCATAACGCTGCATCAGCGGCATCGTGCAGTGATGGCCGCTGCGGATGGCGACGCCGTCCTGGTCGAGGATCGCGCCGATGTCGTGCGGATGCGCGTTGTCCATGATGAACGACAGGATGCCGCTCTTGTGGGGCGCAGTGCCGATCAGGCGCAGGCCGCGAATTTCCTGCAGACGCGGCGTGGCGTAATCGAGCAGCACCTGTTCGTGCGCGTGGATCGCCGGCAGGCCGATGCCGGCGAGGTAGTCCAGCGCGGCGGCAAAGCCGATCGCGCCGGACATGTCGGGCGTGCCGGCCTCGAACTTGTAGGGCACGTCGTTCCAGGTGCTGCCGTCGAAGCCGACCGTGCGGATCATGTCGCCGCCACCCTGCCACGGCGGCATCGCCTCCAGGTGTTCGCGCTTGGCATAAAGCGCGCCGAAGCCGGTGGGGCCGCAGGCTTTGTGCGCCGAGCAGGCGTAGAAATCCACGTCCAGCGCTTTGACATCGACCGGCAGATGCGCGATCGCCTGCGCGCCATCGACCAGCACCGGGATGCCGCGCGCATGCGCCTCGCGAATCATTTCGGCGATCGGATTGACGGTGCCGAGCGTGTTGGAGCTGTGCGTCACCGCGACCAGCCGGGTGCGTGGGCCGAGCCGTTTGAGCCACTCGTCAAAAATCAGTTCGCCGGCATCGGTGATCGGCGCGGCGACGGTTCTTGCGCCCGCGAGCTGCCACGGCACGATGTTGGAGTGATGCTCCATCGCGGTGAGCAGCACTTCGTCGCCGGCCTGCAGGCGCGGCTGTAGATAGCAGCGCGCCACCAGATTGATGCTCTCGGTGGTGCCGCGCGTGAACACGATTTCCTCGCGCTGCGCATTGAACCAACGCGCGATGGTGTCGCGCGCGGCTTCGTAGGCGCCGGTCGCGCGCTCGGCCAGATCGTGCACGGCACGATGCACGTTGGAATTCTTGTGACGGTAATAATCGTCCAGCGCGCGCAGCACCGCTTCGGGTTTCTGCGTGGTGGCGGCGTTGTCGAGATAGGCCAACCGCTGACCGCGTACGCGCTCGGCGAGAATCGGAAAATCCCGGCGGATGCGCTCGACGTCCAGCGGTGCTGCGCGGGTTTGCGGTGCGCTCACGACAGGTTTTCCAATGCGCTGCCCTGCGGCAGTTTCTGCAGGAGGCGCCGATGGATGCGCTGGCGCAGCGCGTCGTGGCCGATGTGCTCCAGCACTTCGGTGACGAAGGCCTGGGTCAGCAGCGCGCGCGCCATTTCCAGGTTCAGCCCGCGTGCGCGCAGATAATAAATCGCGTCCTGGTCGAGCTGACCGAAGGTCGCGCCGTGCGCGCACTTGACGTCGTCGTTGTAGATCTCCAGTTCGGGCTTGGCATAAACCTCGGCGGACTTCGACAGCAGCAGATTGGCGATGCGGGTTTCCGAATCGGTCTTGACGGCGTGTTCGTGGACCATCACTTTGGCGTTGACAACGGCATGGGCATTGCCATCGGCGATGCCGCGAAGCGCGACGCGGCTGTTGCAGTGGTCGGCGCGGTGATGGATGCGCAGATGCGTATCGGCATGGGCGCGACCGTTCAGCGCGTACAGACCATGCAGCGTCGCTTCGGCACCGGCGCCGTTGAGCTGCACGTTGAAATCCTGCCGCGCCAGACCTTCGCCGAGATCGGCGTTGACGAAGTGCAGACGGCTGTCGCGGGCCATGCGCACATCGGTCTGCGCCAGGTGCGTGCTGCCCGCGGCCTCGTCCTGAAAACGATAGAGCGTCAACTGCGCACCAGGGCCGAGTTCGATGTCGGTGACCTGCGTGGTCAGATAGCCGCCACGACCGCTGTGATGCAGGATCACCGTCGCCCGCGCGTTGGCGTCGAGTCGGATGGTATGACGCAGGTGCGCCATCAGCGGCTGTGCGCTGTCCATGAAGGTCAGCAGGTGCACCGGTCTGGCGGCGGTCTGGTTGGCGGACAGATGCAGCTGCAAGCCTTCACGCGCGAACGCGGCGTTGAGCGCGACGACGCTGCTGCCCTCGCTGTCGTGCGTCTTCAGTGCGCCGTTGCCGCCATTGATGCAGATCTGCGAATCGCAGCCGTCCAGCAGCAGGCCGGTAATGTCGATATCGGGCGGTAACGACGGCGTTGCAAACTGCTGATCGGCCAGCGCGGTCAGATCGGTGTAGCGCCAGTCTTCGAGCTTGCGGTGCGGCCAGCCCTGCGCGTCGAAACGCGCGAGATTTTGCGCACGTGCGGTGCGTGCTGCAGCGGGCAGATCCGCGGCCCAGTGCGCGAAAATTTCGTTGAATTGCGTGGCGCTCACGCCGCCTCCAGCCAGCCGTAGCCTTTTTCTTCGAGTTCACGGGCCAGTTCCGGGCCGCCGCTTTTGACGATGCGGCCGCCGGCGAGGACGTGCACATAGTCGGGCTTCACATGGTCGAGCAGGCGCTGATAGTGCGTGACCAGCAACGTCGCGCGCTCGGCCGAGCGCAGGGCGTTGATGCCCTCGCTGACGATCTTGAGCGCGTCGATGTCGAGTCCCGAATCGGTTTCGTCGAGAATCATCAGACGCGGTTCCAGCACCAGCATCTGCAAAATCTCGTTGCGCTTTTTCTCGCCGCCGGAAAAATCCTCGTTGACGCCGCGCTGCATCATCTTCGCGTCCATGCTCATTTTCTTGAGGCGGTCCTTGACCCAGACGAGAAAATCCATCGCATCCACTTCCGGCAGGCCCTGATGCCGGCGCTTGGCGTTGAACGCGGCCTTGAGAAACACCATGTTGCTGACGCCGGGAATTTCCACCGGATACTGGAAACC
>JBOICJ010000354.1:0-2211 GCA_050740035.1 Stenotrophobium sp.
GGGTCGGCGTGATGAAATTATTTTCGACGTTCCACGGCTCTTTGACCAGGGTGATGAACGCAAGTTGCTCGTGCGGATCAAGCGTGGCATTGACCGACTCCAGATGCTCGCGCAGCGATTGCGTCAATGTCTCACGGGATTCGTGCGCCGCATCGGGCGACAGCATCACCAGCGCGCACGGCTGTGTCTGGTTGGCGCCGGCAACGCAGACGGCCTCGATACCGGGATGCGCGCCCAGCTTGTTCTCGATCGGTGCCGGCGCGACGTATTTGCCCTTCGAGGTTTTAAAGATTTCCTTGGCGCGGCCGGTGATACGCAGCCGCTGCAGCTCGTCGACTTCACCGACATCGCCGGTGCGCAGGAAGCCGTCATCGGTCAGTGCCTCACGGGTTTTCTCAGGTTCGCGGTAATAGCCCTGCATCTGCCACGGCGCGCGCATCAGGACTTCGCCGCTATCTGAAAACCGGCACTCGACATTCGGCCACGGCGATCCGACATAGCCGACGCGCATCTGCCCGGGCCGGCAACTGTGCGACAGGCCGAAATTCTCGGTCATGCCATAGACCTCCATCAGATCGAGACCCAGGTCGCGATACCAGGCCAGCACCGATTCCGGCAGCGGCGCGGCACCGGTGGCGGCGAAGCGCACGCTGTCGAGTCCCAGCTGCCGCAGGATCTTTTTCTTGACGACACGACCCAGCAGCGGGATGCGGAACATCCGCTCCAGCTTGCGCTTCGGAATCTTGTGGAAAATGCCCTGCTGGAATTTCACCCACAGCCTCGGCACCGAGAAAAAGATCGTCGGGCGTGCGCGCTGCAAATCCTGCAGGAAGGTATCCAGAGACTCCGCGAAGTAGACGCGGAACCCGGCTTGCAGCGAGTTGGTCTCGACGCCAAAACGCTCGGCCACATGCGCCAGCGGCAGATACGACAGGATGCGTTCGTCGCGCCCCAGCCCGAAAGTCTCCAGCATGGTGATGGCCGCTGCCGAGAAGTTGAAGAAGCTGTGCATCACGCCCTTGGGCATGCCGGTGGTGCCGGAGGTGTAGATGATGGTGGCGAGGTCGTCCGCCGGCCGCACCGGCGAATCGGTCATCGGCGCGGTGCTGGCGATGATGTCGTCCCAGGTCTCGAAAGAATTCTGCGGCGACAGCGGATAAGAAATGCAATGCACGTTTTCCGGCACGCCGGGTTGCATCTGAGTCCATTCGTCGAGCTTGCCGACGAACAACGCCTTGCAATCGCTGTGCACCAGAATCTGCCGGACGGTCTCCGCCGCAAGCGTCGGATACAACGGCACGCTGACGTAACCCGCCATCCAGATGGCGAAGTCCGACATGATCCACCATGCGCAGTTCTTGGAGAGAATGCCGATGCGCGTGCCCGCCTCCCAGCCGTGCGTCTGTCCCAATGCTCGCAGATAGGCGGCCATACGGCGCGCCTCGCCGACAGCCTGCGCCCAGGTGTAGTCGCGCACCGCACCCTGCCCCATCGGCTGACTGAGATAGACCTGATGCGCGCGCACGTTCTCCCAGTGATAAATACGCTGCAGCGGCAGAAATTCATCGGATATTTTCATCAGCTCGATTCCTGGTAATTTCTATTACTTGAACATTCCATCTTGCGGATTGGGCGATGCAGGCGCTACTGTGACCGCGATTATTTTATTTCACTCGTCTCGGTAATCCACATGACCGTCAGCAATCTCTTTTACACCGAAGAGCATGAGTCGTTTCGCCATCAGGCGCGCCGCTTTGTCGAAAAACAATGCACACCTTATATCGAACAATGGGAAAAAGCGGAAACCCTGCCGCGTGAACTCCACAAGCAGGCGGCTGATGCCGGCCTGTTGCAGATCGGCTTTCCGGAGACTTATGGCGGCACCGAAGTGCCCGATCTTTTTTACATGATCATCCTCACCGAAGAGCTGGCGCGTGCCGGCAGCGGCGGCTTGCTCGCGAGCCTGATGTCGCACGGCATCGGCACACCGCCGATCATTCACGCCGGCAGCCACGAACAGAAACTGCGCTTCGCCGCACCCGTGCTCGCCGGCGACAAGATCGCCGCGCTGGCGATCACCGAGCCCGGCGGCGGTTCCGATGTGGCCAATCTCAAGACCCGCGCCGAGCGCGATGGCGACGACTACATCGTCAACGGCTCCAAGACCTTCATCACCTCCGGCATGCGCGCCGACTACATCACCACCGCCGT
>JBOICJ010000355.1:0-12192 GCA_050740035.1 Stenotrophobium sp.
GCCGGCAACGCGACTGCCGAAAGTGAGCTGGTCGAGATACACGTGATTTTGTGCCTGCAACTGCTGGTTCTCGATGTGATATTTGACGTCGACCGAGAGCTTGCCCTTGTCGATAGCGTAGCCGGCATACTTGGCCGCGTACGGCGTCAACCGCGTCAGCTCGATGTCGCGCGCATCGGCGGCGAGATCGAGATACAGCGGCGACGCCAGAGGATTGACCTCGCCTTTGACCTCCAGCGTGCCGTCGCCGTCCAGACGGCCGGTCAATGCCACCGGTGCCGGGGCCGGTCGATCGGAAGCGACACGACCGACCGAACCGGTCAGATCGGTCAGATGAGCCGAGTAGTTGGGCTTGACGTAGTTGTCGGTGTAACCGATGCGACCCTTACGCAGGGTCAGGCGCCCCAGACGGATACGCGGCTGCGGTCCCTGCACCGGCGCCGGCACCGCGGGCGCGACAGTTGCAGCCGGTGTGGCCACCGCCGCCGTTGGCGCGGTTACCGAAACCGGTGCCGGTGCGGCATCCGACGCCACCACATCCTGCAGGTTGAGGCGGGCATTGGCGTTGACGATGATGCGTGCGTAAAAATCCGACAATGCGATATTGCCGAGCAGAAGTTGAAACGGTGCGCCGCGCGCCGGGTATTGCAGGTCGATTTTCGAAATATCCAGCGTCTTCCAGTTCAGGAAGGGCTGGCCGCTGAGCTTGTCGCGCAGCGCCAGCCGGTCGATATCGAGCTTGCCGTCGTAGCGAGCCTGCCATGCGTCGTGCCGGCCGCGCGACAGTTCCAGTTGTCCACGCGTACCGAAATCCAGGCGCTGGATATCGACATTGAGCCTGGAACTGAAATATCCCTGCAGCGACGCCAGATCCAGACGTGCGACATCAATGTCGAGATCGCACTTGAAAGGCTCCGCAGCCACGCCGCCCTTGAATGCGAACTGCCCCTTGCCGGCCGTGCCCGAAAACTCGAAAGGAATACGCGCCGCGGCGTCCGTGCTGACGCCCTGCGCGGAAAATTCAAGATCGCGCAAGTCGAGATGTACCGGTTCCGATGCGGCGGTATCGTCGAACAGCAGATGGCCGTCCTTGACGGAAAGCGCGTCCAGTACCGCCTTGAACGGCGGTGATGCAGCCGCGCCTGCCGACCGGCGTGCGGGCGCCTTGGCGGCTGGTGGCGCCAGCGCGGCCAGCAGATCGATACGGCCGTCCTTATCCCGGCGCAGCGCGAGATCCGGTCCGGCGACCTGCAGGCTGCCGATCCGCAAGTTGCGTCCGGCACCGTCGTAACGCGCATCGGCCAGCGTGATGCGCGTCACCGCCAACGCCGGCTTGTCGTGGTTGCGCAGGGCGATGCGCAGATCGTGGATATCGACACCGCCGATGGCGAGCACCATTTTCATCAGCTCGCTGCGGCCCAAGTCCAGGTCCAGTTGTCCGACCTGCACGGTCGCGCCGCCGCTGCGTTGCGCCACCGTCAGGCCGGAAATCTTGACCTGCCCCTGCAACGTCACTTGCGGCGGCGCATTCTTCGGCTGGCGGAACGACAGCTGCAAGCGGCTGTCGAGCCGTCCGGCAGTCGGTGTGTAGTCGAGCTGCGCCGGCACCAGACCGAGATAGGTCGGAATATCAAGTGCATCCAGATCGATGTCGAGATCGGTTTCACGATCGGCCGAAAACGGCTTGCTGCGCCCTTTGATGTCCAGCAGGCTGCCGTTGATGCGCGCGGACAACTCCGGCTGCACGAAAACCTGCACGGCATGCCGGGTGTCAGAGATGAAGGGCAGGCTAAATTTCAACTGCTCGATATGATGCTGACGGCCGGAAACGCGATCGTCGAAATCGATCCGCCCATCATCGATCTGGATGTTGTAAAGCGCGAAGCGCAGAGGCTGCGACGGTTTCGGATTCGCCGGTGCGCGGCGCAAGCGCTCGACGATATCGGAAAAACTGAAACGCTGCGGGGCAAGCCGCGAGAACGTCAGTTGCGGATGCTGGATGCGCAGTTCGTCAATCACCAGCGCGCGATGGAGCAGCGATGACGACGACAGATCCGCATACAGTTCATCGACGTGCACAGCAGCCGTGCGGCCATCGGCTGCGAACAGCGTCAATCCGTCAACGCGAAAGGTCAGCGCGAAAGGATTGATCTCGATGCGGTCGATATGGGCGGAGCGGCCGGTGGCCTGTTGTATCTGCGCGACCGCAAAGGATTTGAGCCAGATCGGCAACAGCCAGTGCCCGGCCGCGCCCAGCACCGCCGTAAAAATGCCGAGGCCGAGCACGACCCTGAATAAACGTTTCCTGGAAAACATCGCGGTCTAGTCCACTCAACAGCGCATGACAGTCAATGCTGACGATAGCATGCGCAACGGCTGGGCCATCAACTGCACCTGCTGCAACAACCCCGGAAGCGCCATAAAAAAGCCGGGATTGCTCCCGGCCTCGAATGTTCAATCCAGCGAGCGTTACTGACCGGGCAAGATCGATTGCATCATGCCGATAGGCAGTGTGCTCGACGACGAGCAGGTGTTGGCGCTGGAACTGGCAAAGCCATTGACGACGTTGTTGACCCAGTCATTGGCGAGCGTGACGAATTCGGCGTCCTGTACGGTGCGCGCCACCGGCGGCATGCGGATGCCAGGCTGCACCGAGGCCACGCGGTACGGCAACACCGACTGCGAGGCGTTGCCGGGCTGGATGTCGTAGTTGCCGACATCGGCGGCGCGGCCGGCGGCAATCGGCGGTTTGCAGATGCCGTGGCCCTCATCCATCGGCTCGTTGAACGAGTCCAGCGACAGACCGGAGTTCTGCGCGCCGCCCGCGGGATTGTGGCAGTGCATGCAGTTCACTTCGAGGAATGCGCGCACACGCTGGTGGATGTCGGCCGGCGAATTGGCGGCTTCGCCGGTGCTGCCGGGGACGTTCCACTTGGCCATCTTCTCCAGCTTCGACGGATCGTCCGGCAAATCCAGCAGACCTTGCTGTTGCAGATAGGCCAGCTGGTTCATGGTGGTGCCGTCGGGGTAGGTGTGATCCTTGTTCAGATAGCGCACCTTCGGCCCGATCGGCGCCGCACCCGGCTCGCGGTCGTCGCCGCCGTGGCATTGCAGGCAGGCACTGGCGTTGGGGATGCCATAGGCAGCCACCGACCCCTTGTAATGCACGCGCTTGCCGCTGGCATCGACCACCGCCGGATCGGGATCGTCGTAGTCGTAGGTCACCGCCTTGGTGTCGCCCTCGAGCTTGAGCACGGCGTCGGTGAGATTGCCATTGGCATCGGTCTGCCATTCAAACGGCAAGCCGACCCAGTTGATCTTGCCGGTGGCATCGACGCGCTTGATCAGCAGGCGCGTTTCCACCGGCTTGTAGACCGTGCCGTTGGTGAATCCGAAGGTCTTGGCGAACACCGTGCCCGTGGGGAACCCGAGCGTTGCGGTATAGCAGTTATAGATGGTGATGGTGTCGCACTTGGAGTGATCTTCATAAGTCGCCTTCTCGATCGCGCCGTTGCTGTCCTTCGGCAGATACATGAAGCGGAATTTCTCGGCGTAATCCGAGAACAGGATCGTGTTCAGATCGTAGGGCACACCGGTGCCGTTGGGTGCCTGGGTCGGATCGTTGATGTTCTTGAACAGGCCGTACTGACTCAGCAGCGGGCAGTTGTAACGGGCCAACGCCGCGGTATTGACCTGCCCCGGCTGCACGCCGCCGCAGACCGCGCTCAACTGCGCGTCGCTGGGGTGCGGGTCGTTGGCCGGATTCGGCGTGAAACTGCCCAATCGCGGCGCAAGCTGCGTTGCGATCAAAGTCGGCGACAGCGTCGGACACTCATGCGGCTGATTGTGGTCGACCAGCGCCAGATTCGACGGCAGCGTCGGGTCGGCCGTGGCGAAATGGAGGTTGACGTAGGGATCGACCAGCGCGGTCTGCACCTGGGTGCTCTTGAACGTGTTGTTCTCGATGCACATGCCGTTGGCCGGCAGGTTCAACTGGCCCTGCGCATTGAATTTCCACTTGTTGTATTTGCAGGTGGGGCGCGGATCGTAAATATAGAGATTCGGCCGCCCGCGCTCGTCGGTGCGCGCCTCGTAGCGGTCCACGTCCAGCGGGTCGGGCTGGTTGAGCGGCACGCCGTAGTGATCCTTGGGATAGTCGGTGCAACTGTTCGGCACGTCGCGGCCACCGTCCCAGATGATCTGCGCGGATTTGCCGAGATTCTTGGCCACCAGAATCGTCGGCAGTAGCGAGGCATTGTTGGTGACGCAGGTCGGGTTGTTCAAATCGCTGATGCCCGGCAGGCCGGCAAGAATGCCGCCCAGCGGATCGGGCAACGTCGGCGGCAACTGCACCGGCAAGCCGCTGAGCAGGCCGTGGCAGCTCGACTTGGAAAGATCCGGCAGTGGCGGACTGCCGCCGTTGTCGGTGAAGGTATTGTTGTAGACGTGAATGCCTTCCGGGAAGAAGTCGTAGTTGGTGGCCGACTCGTTGTTATCGACCAGGCCATAGTTGACGATCGCCAGACCGCTGAAATTATTGTTGTGAATGTTGTTGTCATGCACCTCCAGTTGATCGGAGGCCAGCACCAGCATGCCGGTGCCCGCGGGCACGTCGCCGACGATCGCGCCACGCGGCGCGAAGCTCGGAACATTGTTGCTGTACGACTCGTTGAAGTGAACGACGTTCTTCTCGCCGAACTGAGCGCGGCCCGGCAGGTCGAAAATCAGGAAACCGCCGACGTTGTCGTGCGCGACGTTGTGAATGAACTCCGCGCGAAACGTATTCTCGAACTCGAAGCCGGCGACGTTGTGATAAGCCTCGGTGGTCTGCACCAGAATGTCGTTGGACTGCCCGACATAAACGCCGGCGTCGGAAGAGCCGACCGAGATCGAATCCTCGATGAAAATGTGGTGGCTCAGCACCGGGTAGAACGCGTAGGAGCCGTTGGTCACCCAGCTTTTCATGCTCGCGTCGTAAAGCGGGCACGACGGGCGGGTCGGGCACTGGTCGTCGGCATCGCTCCAGCCGACCTTGACGTTGCGCACGGTGACGTAATTGGTGCGGAAAATACGCAGGCCGTTGCCGGGCGCGTCGTAGATCGTCAAACCCTGCACGACCACGCCATCGACGCGGTTGACGTTGATACCGTCCTCGGAGTCGCTCTTGGCAAACGACAGGATGGTCTGGTCGCGACCCGCGCCTTTGATGGTGATGCCGCGCTTGCCGGTCAGGGTCAGGCCGGTGGTGAAATTGAAGGTACCGGCGCAGAACTGGATGGTGTCGCCTTCGTGCACGTCGAAGAACGCGATCAGTGCGTCTTTCTGCGCGGTGGCCGGGTCGCAAATATTGTAGGTCCGCCCGCCACCGCCATTGCCGGCCGCGAAGGAATCGGCCGTGACCGGGCCGTTCGGGGCAGCGCCGGCCGAAGCCGAAGGACCGACGCTGGTGCTTGAGCCGCATCCGGCAAGCAGCATGCTCGCCACCGCCACCGCCGAAAACACCCCCAGACGCACTCGCATGAATTGACGACCCATCGCCCTTCTCCCCGGTCTTTCAAGAAGATGTAGAGGCATTCCCCCACTCTGCATCCGATTTACAAGGGTAACTTCGCAATCCTGGCTTGACCAGTAGTAAATTTCATACGCTGTGCGTGATGGAAATTGTCAAAATTTTGATGGATTCCAGTCGATTCCTGGCCGCCTGTACCCCGCGCCGGTAGTAAAACTTCCTCCGTCTCTTTCAAATCGCAACGGCAACGATGTAGTGTTGCGGCAGCACAAAACGAATACTCAGGGGAGATGCAATGCGTTACTCATACTTGGCGGCCTTGCCGCTGGCACTGGCGTTGATGTCCTGCGGCCGCAGCACCGCGCCGACAGTCGGCACTGCCGGCAGCGGTCCACACTACGACGTCACGGTCACTCGCACCGCGATGGGCATTCCGCACATCAAGGCGGCCGATTTCGGCAGCATGGGCTATGGTTACGGCTATGCCTTCGCCTCGGACAATCTCTGCATCCTGGAAGAAGATCTGCTGACCATCCGTGGCCAGCGTGCGCAGTACCTGGGCCGCAACGGCAACTACAGCATCCCCGCCAACGGCACCGACCTCGACAACGTCACCAGCGATTACTTCTGGAAGTTCGCGGCCACCGACGCGGTGGTGCAGCACCTCAAGGCGACCGCGGCGCCCGAAGTGATCGCCGCCACCGACGGCTTCGTCGCCGGTTTCAACCGCTATATCCACGAACTCAAGACTGGCCAGCATCCGGGCCGCTTCATCACCGCGCCCGGCACGGTCGGCGATTCGAACTACAATGCCAACCTGGCCTGCGCCAACGCACCGTGGCTGACCGATATCACCGAAGCCGACATGTTCCGGCGCTACTACCGCCTGTCGGTGCTGGCCAGCGCTTCGGCATTGGCCGGCAACATCGTCGCCGCGCAGCCACCCAGCGGCCTCACGCTCAAATCAAAAACCAAAACCAAGCCGCTGCCGCCGAGCAAGCTCGCGCAATTGCTCAAAGCCTCGCCCGGCGCGTTCGGCGCGCTGGGCCGGCACGATCATGGCTTCGCCAGCAACATGTACGGCCTCGGCAAAGACGCCACCACCACCGGCATGCCGATGCTGCTCGGCAATCCCCACTTTCCGTGGACCGGCAGCGAGCGGCTGTATCTTGCCCACGCCGAGATCCCCGGCAAGCTCAACATCATGGGCGCCTCGCTGTATGGCCTGCCCGCGGTCCTGATCGGCTTCACCGACCATTTCGCATGGAGCCACACTGTCTCCACCGCTTACCGTTTCACCATTTACGAACTGACGCTGGACCCGACCGATCTGACGCATACGCACTACCTCTACGATGGCAAATCGCGTGCGATAACGGGGGTGCCGATCACCATCGAGATCAAGGAGGCCGATGGCAGCATCACCAAAGCCACCAAGACCCTGTATCGCTCGCACTACGGACCGATGCTGTCGATCAGCGCCAGCGGCGTGCCCATCCTCGGCTGGACCGCGCTCAAGGCCTATACCATCCGCGACGCCAATGCCGAGAACGATCGCATGATCAATCAGTTCTTCAAGTGGGACCAGGCACAGTCGCTGGACGAATTCGAATCCCTGCACAAGAGCATCCTCGGCGTGCCCTGGGTCAACACCGTCGCCACCGGCCCCGGCGGCCAGGCTTATTACGGCGACATTACCGTGGTGCCCAATGTCACCAACGCCAAGGATCAGGCCTGCGCCTCGCTGTTGCAGCCGGTGGTGCAGCAACTGGAACCGGGCCTGCCGGTACTGGATGGCTCGCGCTCGGCCTGCGAATGGGGCACCGACGCCGACGCACCCGCACCGGGCATCTTCGGACCCTCGCACCTGCCGTCGATCAAGCGCGACGACTACGTGCGTAACTCCAACGACAGCTACTGGCTGGCCAATCCCGAGCAGCCGCTGACCGGCTACGCAAACATCATCGGCAGCGAGAACAGCAACATCGGTCTGCGGCCGCGCCTGTCGATCCTGCAAATCCAGCGTCGTCTGGCCGGCACCGATGGCCTGCCCGGCACCAAGTTTGATCTGCAATCGCTGGAGCAAGTCGCGCTGTCGAGCCAGATCTACTCGGCCGAACTGGCGCGCGACCAGGTGGTCAGCGCCTATTGCTCGCTGCCGACGGTGCTCAGCAGCAGCGGTCCGGTCGACCCGACCGCCGCCTGCGCCGCGCTCAAGGCCTGGGATATGTCCGACAATCTCGACTCCAAGGGCGGCCACCTGTGGCGCGAGTTCTGGCGCAATGTGGTCAGCATCAACGTGCTGCAGCAGATCACCCTGCCGTCGCTGGCCGCGCTCAGCGACATCTACTGGCTGACGCCGTTCTCGTCCAGCAATCCGATCAATACGCCGAACACGCTCAACGTCGCGCTGCCGACGGTGGAACTCGCTTTTGGCGATGCCATCAACACGGTACTCAAGTCCGGCCATCCGTTCGACGCGACCATGGGCTCGCTACAGCATCCCTGCTGCATCGACCGCACCCCGATCTTCGGCGGCGAGGATTTCGAGGGCGCCTTCACCGTGGTCGACGGCACCAATGTGCTCGACAAGGACGGCTACCGCGTGCCCTACGGCAACAGCTACATCCAGGCGGTGACCTGGGACGCCAACGGCGTGGTCGCCGACGCCTTCGTTACCTACTCCGAATCGAGCGACCCGGCCAATCCGCATTTCAGTGACTACACCCACGCCTACTCGGCCAAACAATGGTTGCGCCTGCCGTTCCACGATGCGGACGTACAGGCGCAAGCGCTCAGCGTGACGCACCTGACGCAGTAGCGTGCAGCTCGGCGGGCTACCGGCCTAGGCCGGTGGTCCTGCCTGGCGCCGCGCCGTCCCCGACGGCATCGTGGCGGCGCGGCGCATTTCGTCGCTATCGAACAGGCCAGGGTCGCGCAGATAGTCGAGCATCATCGACAGCGAATCCTGCCCCCAGAACAAACGATCGCCGATGGCGAAGGTCGGCACGCCGAAGACCCCGGCGGCAATCGCGGCGGCGGTGTTGTCGTGCAGCTTGCGCTTGACCCGCTCGTCGGTCAGCACCGCCGCCGGATTGTCGATGCCGAGCCGGCACGCGAACTCCGTCAGCGTTTCCGGGGCTTCGGCATCACAGCCCTCGCGCCAGATCAGATCGAAGGCGCTGACGACCTGCGCCAGCGTCGGCCCGGCCGCCGTCAGCAGGCGCAGCAACGGCAGCGGATTGAACGGATGCCGCGGCGGCAGGCGCAGCGCAATTCCAAGCTGCCGCGCCAGCCACACCACCTGCTGGTAGGTATAGGCGCGCTTGGGCGCGATCTCCGCCGGGCCCTTGTGGCCCCAATGCTTGAGCAAACCGGCAAACAGGATCGGCACGCATTCGATCTCCAGCGTCGGTGGCAAGCGCCCGAATTGTTGCAGGTGCAGATAGGCGTAAGGCGAGATCGGATCGAAAAACCAGCGGACCTTCATGCGTGTTTCCTGTGGTGAGGACGCGTCATCCTGCGCAAGCGGGCGACGGACCGCAACAGCTTGACTCTGGACTCAACACAAGGGTTTAAGATGCCTCTAGTCAGGAGATGCTCATGTCAGGACTCACCATCGGCAAGATCGCGCGGCAGGCCGGCGTCGGCATCGACACCGTGCGCTATTACGAGCGCAGCGGCCTGCTGCCGCCGCCACCGCGGCGTGACTCCGGCTATCGCGACTATCCGCCGGAGACGGCGCAGCGCCTGCGCTTCATCCGCCGCGCCAAGGACCTCGGTTTCACGCTCGAAGAAATCGGCGGGATGCGCGGCGTCAGCCTCGCGCATGCTCGCTACTGGGAATCGTTCGGCCTGTCGCTGGTCACCGGCTACCTCGCCGCCTGGCCGGTCAACAAGTGGATGCTCGGCCGCAACATGAAGAAATGCCACTGAGACGTCCATGAGCACAGCGACCGAACGCTACATCCCCGCGCTGGGCTATCACTGGCTCACCGGCCTCTACGACCCGGTGGTACGCCTGACCACGCGCGAGTCCGCGTTCAAGCCGGCACTGGTGGCGCAGGCGAACCTGCGCGCGGGCGATCGCGTGCTCGACCTCGCCTGCGGCACCGCCACGCTGACGCTCGCCGCCAAGCGTGCGCAACCCGGCGCGGAACTACACGGCCTCGACGGCGACGACAACATCCTGCGCATCGCCGCCGCCAAGGCGCAGCGCGCCGGATTGAAGATCGAGTTGCAGCGCGGACTCGCCGACGCGCTGCCCTACGCCGATGCGCACTTCGACCGCGCGCTGTGCAGCCTGTTCTTCCACCACCTGACACGCGCCACCAGGCAGGCCGCGTTCGCCGAACTGCACCGCGTGCTCAAGCCCGGCGGCGAGTTGCACGTCGCCGACTGGGGCGAAGCGCGCAGCCTGCCGATGCGCGCCGCCTTCCTCGGCATCCAGTTGCTCGACGGCTTCACCACCACCGCCGACAACGTGCGCGGCCGGCTGCCGCGGTTCATGCGCGACGCCGGCTTTACGCAGGTGGAAGAGACGCGGCGCTTTGCGACGATGTTCGGAACGCTGTCGCTGTATCGCGCCAGTAAGCGCACTTGAGCGCGTCTGCTCTCATCGCCCGGAATTTTTTGGCAAGCCAGGTGACGGTTTCCGTCGAACGATAACTCGATTGATTCATGGAGTTATGCGTCAACCTACCCAGACATGAATTGGTGCCGGCTATAGGATTCGAACCTACGACCCCCTGATTACAAATCAGGTGCTCTACCAACTGAGCTAAGCCGGCGTTCAACTTTGCAAGGCGCGCAGTTTATTGAAGCAGCCGCCAAATGTCTCGCACCCGCTGTTACCGATAGTCATACAGCACATGTTATTATTTATAATAATATTATTAATATATTTTATAAATAATAACATTTTCTATCTGTAAAATCGGCACAGCGGGTGGCATGCAAACCGTTCAAATCGATGTCTGTGCAAGCTCCAGCAAACCTTCCAGCACCAGATCGGCGCGATGCTGCCAGCCGCCGCCCAGTTGCGGCAACAGCAGCGGCGCGTCGCCGCCGCAGAGATAGCGCTGCGTCGGCGCACCTGCTGCGATCAAGCCACGCTCGATCGCGCCCAGACTTGCCAGATACGCACCTTGCCGCACACAAGCTTCGGTATCGGCACCCAGGCCAGCGTGGTATTGCGCGTCGGGCATCGCGGCCGCAAAGCGGGTGTTCCCCAGCGTTGCGTCTAGCATCGCCGTAAGGCCCGGTGCGATGAATCCTCCCTGGTGCAAACCCTGCGCATCCACCGCATCAAACGTCAGCGCAGTGCCGGCACTGACCACGCAGCAGGCGGTGCCGGTCTTGCGCCACGCCGCCAGCATCATCAGCCAGCGGTCGATGCCGAGCCGGCTCGTGTCCGCGTACGCGACGGTCAAGCCGGAAAATTTCTTCTGCACGCGCGCGAAATGCGGTGCACAGGCAAACTGCCGCTGCACGGCAGCGGTGATTTCGGTTTCGTGCGCAGTGCCCAACACCTGCGAAATCCAGACCGCATCCACTTGCCGCGCAGGAATCGCAGCGATCGCTGCGGCGGCGTCGCCGCCATGAATCTGAGCGGTCGCCGCCGCAAGCGCCACACCGTCATGCAGCGCCCACTTCAGGCGGCTGTTGCCGATGTCGAGCAGCAGGATCACGCGAGCCTCAGGCTGACTTCGCCGGAATGGATCGTGTGGAACTGCCCGAGCACTTCCACCACCAGCGCGCCCTGCGCATCAACACCGCGACCGGTACCGTGCAGTTCGCGATCCTGGCTCAGAATCGTGACCGCATGGTTGTGTGTGAGATCCAGCGCATGCCACTCGCCGGAGAACGATGCAAAACCGGATTGCGCGAACTCGCGCACGCCCTGCACCAACGTCGACAGCAGGCTTGCCGCCAGCACATTGCGCGGAATCGGCGACAGGCCGCGCTGCTTGCAGGCTTCGTGCAGACTGATCCAGGGCTGCGTCACGTCGCGCGCCTGATTGTGCGTCATGGCGACGTTGATGCCGATGCCGATCACGACGCGACACGGCCCGCCGGCCTCGGCGCGATGCTCGATCAGGATGCCGCCGAGCTTGCGCCCGTCCACCAGCAGATCATTCGGCCACTTGATGCCGGCGTCCGTCAACCCGCAAGCGCGCAAGGCTCGCGCGCAGACCACTCCGACCGCCAGCGGCAGCGCGGTGAGCTGCTGCGGCCATTGCGCAAACGACCACGCCAGAGATACATACAGATTCGCACCGAACGGCGACGCCCAGTTGCGGCCTCGCCGCCCGCGACCCGCGGTCTGGAATTCTGCAAACAGCGCCTGCGGATCCTGTGCAGCCTCCGTTGCCAGCAGTTGCGCGTTGGTGGAATCCACCACCGTCGCCACCTGCACGGCGACATCGCTGGCCGCACGCAAGGTCCGCACGTCGAACCGCTGCAGTGGCGCACTCAGGCGATAGCCCAAGCCATGCCGCGCTTCGATATCGAGCTGCCAGTCGCGCAATTTTTCCACGCGCTTGGCCAACGCCGCACGACTGATCGCTGCCGCAGACGCAAGATCTTCGCCCGAATGCCAGTTGCCGTCGGACAGCGCATCCACCAGCGCCAGCAGATCGGTTTCGCTCAGCGGCTGAGCCATCGGCCGATCACCCTTGCCT
>JBOICJ010000356.1:0-2930 GCA_050740035.1 Stenotrophobium sp.
GTGCTGGGGCAGGGCATGGTCTCCGCGCTGCGCTACGCGATGATGCAGAAAAACATCCCGCTGCAATTGCAGACTGGCATGGAATCGCTGGTGCAGGAGGGCGATCGCGTCACCGGCATCATCGTCACGCATCAAGGCCGCACGCTGCGCTACGGCGCGCGCCGCGGCGTGATCCTCGCCTGCGGTGGTTTCGAGTCCAACCAGCAGATGCGCGAACAGTATTTGCAGCAGCCGACGAAAGTGGAGTGGACCGCCGCGCCGCCGATCAACCACGGCGATGGCATCCGCGCCGGACAGGCGCTGGGCGCTGCGCTCAAGCACATGGATCTGACCTGGGGCTCGCCGACGGTCTACAAGCCGGGCACGTCGCAGCAGGTCACGCTGTTCATCGAGCGCGGCATGCCGGGCTGCGTGGCGGTAAACAAGAAAGGCAAGCGCTTCGTCAACGAGGCCGCCGCCTATCCCGATTTCCGCAACGCGATGTACGCCGACGACGCCAAGGGCAACGGCACGGTGCCGTGCTGGCTGGTGTTCGATGCGACCTTCCGCTACAAGTATCCGATGGGCATTTTCCTGCCCGGACAGGTCGAGCCGGATTCCAGGCTGCCGAAGGACTGGCTCGACAAGGTCTACTATCGCGCCGACAGCATCGCCGCGCTGGCTGGCAAGATCGGCGTCGATGCGGGCGGCCTCGCCGCAACCGTCGAGAAGATGAATGGTTACGCCAAGACCGGCGTGGATCCCGAATTCGGCAAGGGTAAAACCAGCATCGACCGCTATTACAGCGATCCCAGCGTCAAGCCCAATACCTGCCTCGGCCCGATCATCAAGCCGCCGTTCTACGCGGTGAAGATGGACGCCGGCGAGAACGGCACCAAGGGTGGGCTGGTCACCGACGCGCAGGCGCACGTGCTGCGCGAGGACGGCAGCGTCATCGCCGGCCTCTACGCCACCGGCAACACCTCGGCGCCGGTGATGGGTCCGACTTATGCCGGCGCCGGTTCGACGCTGGGTCCGGCGATGGTATTCGGCTATGTCGCCGCCAGGACCATCGCGGCCGAAGCGTAATTGGGGACAGTCCCCAATTTACTGCGGCACGACAGGAGGACAGGATGAAATCTGCGCTGATGTGGCTCGGCTCGCTGTTGCTCGCTGGCCTGCTGGCTTTCAAGTTCGATCCGCCTCTGTCTGCGATCCAGCGACAGCTGTTGTGCGATGTCACCCTGCTGATGCTGGCGATTGCCGCGTTGTGTTTCGTCGTCGGCGAACTGACTCGCAATTTCTCCCAGGTCGACAAGCTCTGGAGCATCGTGCCGGTGCTGTACGCCTGGGTCGCGACTGTCGAAGGCGGCCTGCAGCCGCGCATGCTGCTGATGGCGGGCGTGGCGACGATCTGGGGTATCCGTCTCACCTACAACTTCTCGCGCCACGGCGGCTATAGCTGGAAATTCTGGAGCGGCCACGAGGATTACCGCTGGGAACATGTGCGCAAGAAACCCGGCCTCGGGCATCCCGCGGTCTGGGCGCTGTTCGATCTGTTCTTCATCGCGCTGTACCAGAACGCGCTGCTGTTGGCGATTGCGCTGCCGATCGTGATGGTGCACGACACCGGCGCACCCGGCCTGCTGGATTACGCGCTGGCGGCGGTATACATCGGGCTGGTGGCAATGGAAACCGTCGCCGACCAGCAGCAATGGAATTTTCAGAAAGAGAAAAAGCGCCGCATCGCGGCCGGCGAAAAGTCCGACGGCTTCATCAGCAGCGGCCTGTGGTCGCGTTCGCGACACCCGAATTATTTTGCCGAGCAGTCGATCTGGGTGGTGTTCTTCCTGTTCAGCGTCGCCGCCACCGGCCATCTCAACTGGAGCATCGCCGGCTGCCTGCTGCTGATCGTACTGTTCCGTGGCAGTTCCAATCTCAGCGAGAGCCTGCAGGTGGCAAAATATCCACGCTACGCCGACTATCAAAAGCGCGTGCCGCGCTTCCTCCCGAAAATTTTCTGAAGAGATCCGCATGGCCAGTCTCAAAGGCAAGATCGCGTTGGTAACCGGTGCCGGACAGGGTGTCGGCCAGGGTATCGCCTATGCGCTGGCGGGCGAGGGCGTGGCGGTCGCGGTCGCAGGGCGCACGCGGGCCAAGCTCGATCAGACCGTCGCCGAAATCGTCAGGCGCGGCGGCAAGGCGCTGGCGCTCGAATGCGATGTGAAAAATGCCGACTCGATCGAACAGTGTGTGAGCGAAGTCGTGCAGAAACTCGGCGGCCTCAACATCATCGTCAACAATGCCCAGGAAGTGCCGCTCGGCCCGCTCAACGCCGTCACCGACGCAGCCTTCGCCGCCGGCTGGGAATCCGGCCCACTTGCCACTTTTCGCCTGATGAAACGGTGCCATCCGCATCTGAAAAATGGCGGCGATGGCTGCATCATCAATCTTGCTTCACCTGCCGCGATGCGCTGGGACATGAGCGGCTACGGCGCCTACGCTGCGGTGAAGGAGGCGATCCGCTCGCTCACGCGTGCCGCCGCCGGCGAATGGGCCAGAGACGGCATCCGCAGCAACGCGATCCTGCCGCTGGCGAATTCGCCCGGCATGCAGTGGTGGACCAACGCTCATCCGCAGGAAGCCGCCGTGTTCATCGCCACCGTGCCGATGCAGCGCGTCGGCGATTGTGAACAAGACATCGGTCGTTTCGTCGTTACCCTGTGTTCCGACGATTGCGGCTATATCAACGGCCAGAGCATCGCCGTGGATGGCGGTCAGGCTTTTCTTGGCTGAAGCCGAGTCAATCTCGATCCGTTGTGCGAGCCGTTGTGATGGCGCCTGAGCCGTTTGATTCGATCCGGCTCGGACCGCTGACGCTGCGTAACCGCTTCATCAAGGCCGCGACCAACGAAGGCATGGCGCGCGACGGCCTGCCGACCAAGGCGTTG
>JBOICJ010000357.1:0-12454 GCA_050740035.1 Stenotrophobium sp.
CACTTCCACACCCACGACACCAGCGGCATCAGTGCCGCCAGCGTGCTGGCCGCGGTGGAGGCCGGTTGCGATGCCGTCGACGGCGCGCTCGACAGCATGTCGGGGCTCACCGCACAACCCAACCTCGGCGCGATTGCCGCCAGCCTTGCCGGCGGCGACCGCGACCCGCAAGTCGATCTCGACGCGCTGCAACAGCTATCGAATTACTGGGAAGGCGTGCGCCGTTACTACGCACCGTTCGAGGCCGATATCCGCTCCGGCACCGCCGATGTCTATCGTCATGAAATGCCCGGCGGCCAGTACACCAACCTGCGCGAACAGGCGCGTGGCCTGGGGCTGGAGCAGCGCTGGCCGGAAGTCTCCAAGGCCTATGCCGAGGTCAACCGGTTGTTCGGCGACATCGTCAAGGTCACTCCGACCTCGAAGGTCGTCGGCGATCTGGCGCTGTTCATGGTCGGCAACAACCTGAGCGCCGAACAGGTGCAGGACCCCGCGACCGCGATCGATTTTCCCGCATCGGTGGTGTCGCTGATGCGCGGCGAACTGGGCCTGCCGCCCGAAGGCTTCCCGCAGGCGCTACAGGAAAAAGTTCTCAAGGGACAGAAGCCGCTGCAGGATCGTCCCGGCGCCAGCTTGCCGCCGGTGGACCTCGAAAAAACCCGCAGCGAAACCGAGCAGGCGCTGGGAGAAAAACTCTCGGACACCGATCTCGCCTCGCACCTGATGTACCCAAAAGTGTTCCGCGACTTCGTCGAACACCGCAAGGCCTATGGCGATGTCAGCGCGCTGCCGACCACCGCATTCTTCTACGGCCTGCGCGAACGCGAGGAAATCAGCGTCGATATCGAGCGCGGCAAAACGCTGGTGATCCGACTGCAAGGCAGCAGCGAGGTCAAGGAAGAAGGCATCGCCAAACTGTTTTACGAACTCAACGGTCAGCCACGCATGGTGCGCATCCCGCTGGCGGATACCAGTGGCGCCAAGGCCGGGCGGCCGAAGGCGGATGCGGGCAACGCCGCGCATATCGGTGCGCCGATGCCGGGTATGGTGGTGCGCATCGCCGTGCAGAAAGGCAACCACGTCGTCAAGGGCGAGCCACTGCTGGCACTGGAGGCGATGAAGATGGAGACGGTGATCGCGGCGCCACGCGCAGGCGTGATCAAGGAGATTCTGGTGCATGCCGGTCTTACCGTCAGCGCCAGGGACCTGCTATTGGTGATTGAGGCGGATTGAACGAGAGAAGTTCACGCCCGTAGACAAAAACACTCGGCGATGCAGGCCCCGGATAGATTGGTCCGGACTGCATCGCCGAGCTGAAACGGCTCAGCTGATGTGCTTGCTCACCAGCTTGGTCATCTCGAACATGTTGACACGTCCCTTGCCACCGAAAATCTTCTTGAGCTTTTCGTCGGCGTTGATCTCGCGCTTGTTCTTCTGATCCTGCAAACCATTCTTCTTGATGTAGGCCCAGAGATTTTTCGTAATCTGGCCACGTGGAATGGGCTTGCTGCCGACCACTGCTGCCAAGTCCGCGCTGGGCGTCATCGGCTTCATGAGTGCGGCATTGGGCTTGCGCTTTTTCTTCGGCGCGGCTTTTTTCGCTGCGGCCTTCTTCGGCGCAGCTTTCTTGACGACTTTCTTCACGACCTTCTTCGCAGCCACTTTCTTCTTGGCTGCCTTCTTGGCCGCAGGCTTCTTGCTAGCTGACTTCTTCGCGGCTTTCGCCATGGTACGGTCTCCCTTCGCAGATATACCCATATGGGCACCGTATCCTAGCCTGAAATGATGCCGTGTGAGCAAATATCGACAAAGAAATTTTACCTAGGGGAAACGGGGACGCCGCCCCCGGAAAACGACAGCGCGCAGCAGGCAGCGGCGACTCCCGCGCCACGGCGATAGAATCGCGGTCCTGAGCCTGCGTGATGAATCCCTTGAACAACCCTTTTTCCTCTACGCAACCGACCACTGCGCAAGACATTCTTAGCACCGTGTTCGGTTATCCGGCGTTCCGCGGTTTGCAGCAGGACATCATCGAGCAGGTCGTCGGTGGCGGCGACGCGCTGGTACTGATGCCCACCGGCAGTGGCAAATCCCTGTGCTACCAGATCCCAGCGCTGCTGCGTCCGGGATTGGCGGTGATCGTATCGCCGCTGATCGCGCTGATGCAGGATCAGGTCTCGGCACTGGATGAACTGGGCGTGCGCGCGGCGTTCCTCAACTCCAGCCAGACCCGCGAAGCGCAGTCGCGCGTGACCCAGCGCATGCGCCGCGGCGAACTGGATCTGGTTTACGTCGCGCCGGAACGCCTGATGCTGGACGACACCCTGAACCTGCTGGACAGCCTGCCACTGGCGCTGTTCGCAATCGACGAGGCGCATTGTGTCTCGCAGTGGGGTCATGACTTTCGCCCGGAGTACCGGCAACTCGGCCTGCTCGCCATACGCTACTCGCAGGTGCCGCGCATCGCCCTCACCGCCACAGCCGATCCGCAGACCCGCGAAGACATCGCCCGCGAATTGCACCTGGAGCAGGCGCGGCAGTTCGTCTCCAGTTTCGATCGTCCCAACATCCGCTACAGCATGGTCGACAAACTACGCCCGCGCGAACAGTTGACCGCTTTCGTCGAAGGCCACCGCGAGGAATCCGGCATCGTCTACTGCCTGTCGCGCAAGCGCACCGAGGAAGTCGCCGCGGCGCTGCAGGACACAGGTATCCTCGCACTCGCCTACCACGCCGGCATGGACGCCGCGCAACGTGCGCTGCACCAGCAGCGTTTCCAGCGCGAAGAAGGCATCGTGATGGTCGCGACCATTGCCTTCGGCATGGGCATCGACAAGCCCGACGTGCGCTTCGTCGCGCACTACGACCTGCCGAAAAGCATCGAGGGCTATTACCAGGAAACCGGCCGCGCCGGACGCGACGGCGCGCCTGCCGAAGCCTGGATGATGTGGGGCGCCGCCGACGTGGTGCAGCAGCGTCGCTTCATCGAACAATCCGATGGCGCGGACGTCTACAAGCGTGTCAGCGCCGGCAAGCTCGACGCGCTGGTGGCGCTGGGCGAAACCGCCGGCTGCCGCCGCCAGCGCCTGCTGGCCTACTTCGGCGAGAGCGCTGCACCCTGCGGCAACTGCGACAACTGCCTCTCCCCGCCGCGCATGCGCGACGCCACCGATGCGGCGCAGAAAGCCCTGTCCTGCGCCTACCGCACCGGCCAGCGCTTCGGCGCGGCCTACCTGATCGACGTGCTGCGCGGCGAAGACACCGAGCGCATCCGCCGCTTCGGCCACGAGCAGCTCAGCACCTTCGGCATCGGCCGCGACCTGTCGGAGAACGACTGGCGCACGGTGTTCCGGCAGCTGCTGATCGCCGGCCTGCTGGCGCCCGATCACGAACGCTACGGCGCGCTGCAATTGACCGCGGCCGCGCGACCCGTGCTCAAGGGCGAGGCCCGCGTCATGCTGCGCGAAATCAGCCCGATGGCAAAGAACCGGCGCGAACGCCGGCCGCGTCGCGGTGCCGCCGCGGACACCACGCTCAGTCCCGCCGAGCAGGCGCTGCTGGATCAACTGCGCGCCTGGCGCCGCAACACCGCGCTGGAACATGGCGTGCCCGCCTACGTCATCCTGCACGATGCCAGCCTCAACGCGCTGGTGCAGAAGAAGCCGCAACGCGCGACCGACCTGCGCGAGGTCTTCGGTCTCGGCGAAACCAAGCGTGAACGCTACGGTCAGGCGCTGCTCGACCTGATCGGGCTGTGGTCGCTGGAATACGGCGAGGCGTAAGGAAACTCTAATTCGGCTGCTGCGTTTATTGAGGCGGCCACAATCTTCTTGAAAAAACTTGCTGCTGTTTCGTGGGATGTACGGGTGATAAAGCGCGCAGATGGCCGGATCGATAATCAGAGTTTCATAAACCACCACAAAACAGCCCACCCGCTCTTGCCATTGCCACAATGAATATTGTTATATTTTATTATAATAAATATATTATAATATATAAATAATAACATTCTTCCCTGGTAAAACCGGGAGAGCGGGTAGCAGATTTCAGCAGATGAATTCGCATGACACGCCCGTGTCGCGCGCAGGAGCAACTCAGTCGTCCTCGGGCAGCGCACCACTCATCGCCTTGCGGATCTGCTCACCGCTGAATCCGCGCCCGGCGAGATAGCGGTACTGCTTGTTGCGCTCGGCCAGCGTCGCCGCTGCGCGGCCGAATTTGCGCGCGTGCACCTCGGCCGCCAGTTGCGCCCAGTCGCACTCGGTCGCCTCGAACGCGGCGCTGACCTCGGCGTCGGGCACGCCAGCGACGCGCAGCTCGCCTTCGATGTAGAGCCGGCCATAACCCTGGCCAATGCGGCTGCGGATCAGCATTTCGGCGTAGCGGCTGTCGGACTGCCAGCCCCGATCCGCCAACTGGTTCACCGTCCCGGCGGCGGTGTCCTCGTCATAACCGCGCGATTCCAGTTTGCGCCGCAGTTGCCGCGCACTGTGTTCGCGACGGCCCAGCGCCCGCAACGCGGAGTCGCGGGCGCTGGCCGGTTCGCGCGGCTTGTTACTTCTCGGCACCGGCGGCAGCAGCGGCGCGCGGCGGCCTCGGCGGCATCAGGATCGCGCGCAGCGCGCTCTCAATCTCGCTGGCCACTTCCGGATGCTCGCGCAGGAACTGCTTGGAGTTGTCCTTGCCTTGGCCGATCTTGTCGCCCTTGTAGGCGAACCATGCGCCGGATTTCTCGACCAGCTTGTGCTCGACGCCGAGGTCGATCAGTTCGCCTTCGCGCGAAATGCCTTCGCCGTACATGATCTCGAACACGACTTTCTTGAACGGCGGCGCCAGCTTGTTCTTGACCACCTTGACGCGGGTTTCGTTGCCGACGATTTCCTCGCCCTTCTTGATCGCGCCGATGCGGCGGATATCGAGACGCATCGAGGCGTAGAACTTCAGCGCGTTGCCGCCGGTGGTGGTTTCCGGGCTCTGGCCGGGCATCATCACGCCAATCTTCATGCGCAGCTGGTTGATGAAGATCACCGTGGTCTTGGAGCGATTGATGCTGCCGGTGAGCTTGCGCAGCGCCTGCGACATCAGTCGCGCCTGCACACCGACCGAGGCATCGCCCATGTCGCCCTCGATTTCGGATTTTGGCACCAGCGCGGCGACCGAGTCGATGACGATCACGTCGAGGCTGTTCGAGCGCACCAGCATGTCGACGATCTCCAGCGCCTGCTCGCCGGTATCCGGTTGCGAGATCAGCAGGTCGGCGACATTCACGCCGAGCTTTTCGGCATAGCTCACATCGAGCGCGTGTTCGGCGTCGACGAACGCGGCGACACCGCCGAGCTTCTGTGCCTGCGCGACGATGTGCAGGGTCAGCGTGGTCTTGCCGGACGATTCCGGGCCGTAGATTTCCACCACGCGGCCGCGCGGCACGCCGCCGATACCCAGCGCCGAATCCAGCGTCAGCGAGCCGGTGGAGATGACGTCGATGTCCGGACGCTCATCGGTGCCCATGCGCATGATGGCGCCTTTGCCGAACTGTTTTTCGATCTGCGAGAGCGCCGCGTCGAGTGCTTTTTTGCGATTGTCGTCCATCGTGTCCTTATCCTTCTTCAATGTTCCTGTCCTATAGTCGCGGCGGAAAAGCGATCGGCAAGATCACCCGTCCGGTCTGTGTCACTGCATCAAATCCCAAGTTTCAATTTTCCCATAGATTCATCTGCGCCGGCGTTCTGTCTGGTCCTGCAACCCCGTTCAGCGGCCAGCGGCCGAGGATCTGGTATTGCGCGGGCTGTTGCCGCAACACGCTGCGGATCAAGACAAACTCGTCCACTTGCCATGACACCGGCCCGATCCGCGTCAACGGCAGCATCTGTCCGCCGTTGCGCAGCACCGTCAGATGTGGCGAGAACCGCAGCCGCTCCGGCGGCACCGCCGCCGCGCGCAAGGCATCGCGCAAGCGGTCGTGTAACTGCGTCAATTCCAGCGGCACCTCCTGTGGCGTCAACACCCAGGGAATCTCGCGGTTGCGGAAACCCAGTGCCTGATTAAGCGTCAGCATAAAGGGCGGCGAGCTCACCCGGTGAGCCACCGCCAGGGCTTTCTGTTCCTGCTCGGGCGTGACCTCGTCGCCGAGAAACAGCAAAGTCATGTGATAACGCTGCGCATTGATCCAGCGCCCCTGCGGCTGCATGCGCAGCTTCAGGTCGCGCACCGCGGCCTCGCAGGCGGTGCGGGCCACAGCGTCCGGCATCAGGGCAAAGAACAGGCGGTTCCCAGGCTCAATCATGCGCGAGGCGGGTCAGCAGTTCAGCCAGTGCGATTTGCGCGGTCTGTTCGCGGATCCGCTTGCGGTCGCCATCGAGATGCAGGCACTGCGTCTCGGCGCTTGCCCCGCGCCGCATCAAACCCAGCCAGACCGTGCCGACCGGCTTGTCCGGCGAGCCGCCACCGGGCCCGGCAATGCCAGTCACGGCGATACCCCAGTCTGCGCCGCTGTTGCGCAGCAAACCCTTGACCATCGCGCGTACCACGGCTTCGCTGACCGCGCCCTCGCGAGCAAGCAAATTTTCGCGCACGTCCAGAAACAGCTGCTTGGCGCGGTTGGAATACGTCACCAGTCCGCACTCGAACCAGCCGGAACTGCCGGCGATGTCAGTGATCTTCTTGGCGATCAGCCCGCCCGTGCAGGACTCGGCGGTAGCCAGCAATTCGCCGCGCCGCAACAACTGTTCGCCCACCTTGGCCGCCAGGGATTTCATCGCCTCATGTTACCTTGCCAAGCCGGCGCTGGCTGACCGCGCCGTCAGCGGCCCTATACAATATACGCCGCATTCATTTCCAGACCGGACTCTTCATGACCGCCAACGACCCCATCGTCATCGTCTCCATCGCCCGCACGCCCATGGGCGGCATGCTCGGCGTGCTCACGCCGTTGACCGCCAGCCAGTTGGGCGCGGCCACGATCAAGGCCGCGGTAGAGCGTGCCGGGCTGGCACCGGCCGATGTCGAGGAAGTGATCATGGGCAACTGCCTGCCCGCCGGCCAAGGCCAGGCGCCGGCGCGTCAGGCCGCGCGCGGTGCGGGTCTGCCGGACGCTGCCGGTGCCACCACCATCAACAAGCTGTGCGGCAGCGGCATGAAGGCGATCATGCTGGCGCACGACCTGCTCAGGGCTGGCAGCAATTCGGTCATGGTTGCCGGCGGCATGGAGAGCATGACCAACGCACCCTACCTGCTGCCGAAAGCGCGCGACGGCTATCGCTACGGCCACGCCATGATGTACGACCACATGGCGCTGGACGGCCTGGAGGACGCCTACGAACGCGGCACCGCGATGGGCGTCTTCGCCGAGCGCACGGTGGAAAAATATGGCTTCACGCGCAAGCAGCAGGACGATTTTGCGATCGAGTCGCTGGCGCGCGCCAAGCGTGCCAACGAGGACGGCAGCTTTGCCTTTGAGACCGTCGCGCTGGAACTTCAAGGCAAGGCCGGCGTCGAAAAAATCGACAAGGACGAACAGCCCGCCAAGGGCAAGCCGGAGAAAATTCCCACGCTGAAACCCGCATTCAAGAAGGACGGCACCATCACTGCCGCCACCGCCAGCTCGATCTCCGACGGCGCCGCCGCGGTGGTGCTGATGGCGCAGAGCGAAGCCGCCAAACGCGGCCTCAAGCCATTGGCGAAAATCGTCGCGCACGCCAGCCATTCACGCCTGCCGGCGGAGTTCACCATCGCGCCGGTCACGGCGATCGGCGACGTCCTCGCCAAGGCCGGCTGGAAAACCGGCGACGTCGATCTCTGGGAGATCAACGAAGCCTTTGCGGTGGTCGCGATGGCGGCGATGCAAGAGCACAAACTCGACCATGCCAAGGTCAACATCCACGGCGGCGCCTGCGCACTGGGCCATCCGATCGGCGCCTCCGGCGCGCGCATCGTCACCACCCTGATCGGTGCGCTGAAGAAAACCGGCGGCAAACGTGGCGTCGCCAGTCTGTGCATCGGCGGCGGCGAGGCGGTGGCGCTGGCGCTGGAAATGTTCTGATGCACACGTTGCCGCGGCGTCAGGTCGGACTGCTGGCCTTGCTAGCCGGCTTGAGCGCTTGCAGCAGCAGCGACAACCCTGCAACCTTTAGCGCGGTCGATCCGTCAACGCTGTGCGTGGCGTCGAGCTGCGGCGTGAAGACGCAACTCGTCGATATTCCCAGCGCCGAGAACACGCTGTTTACGACAGACGGCCGCTTGTTCGTCTCCGGCAGCGACGATATCTACGAAGTGACCCGCGACGCCGCCGGCTGGCACGCCACCGGACTGTCCGGCAAGGGCGCGACCGGCCTGGCGCAGCGCGGCGACGTGATCTACGCCGCATCCTTCGACGGCAACCTCTACGCCGCGCGACTGAGTGATACGCCGCCGGTGTTCAAGGCGATCCACGCGCTGGGCATGTCCTTGGCCAACGGCATGGCCACCGGACCCGACGGCGCGCTCTACATCGTCAACGGCCCGCTCGGCGCCGCGCTGCCAGACCCGAAGATCGTGCGCCTGCGCTTCGATCCGGCCGATCCGATGAAGGTGACGGAACAGACCGACTGGCTCACCAGCGGTCTGTCCTTTCCCAACGGCCTGCAGCGGCGCGGCAACACCCTGCTGTTCAGCGACAGCGACGCGCTGACTGCGACGCTGGGCGCGATCAGGGCCGTGGAGATTCAGGCCGACGGCTCGCCCGGCCCGGTGAAGACGCTGGGCACCTTTCCCAGTCTGCCGGACGATTTCAGCACCGTTGGCGACGACGTACTGGCGGCGTTCTACAGCAACGGCCAGATTGCACTGATCGGCGCGGACGGCCGCATCCTGTCGCAGACCGATCTGCTGAGTTTCCAGAATCCCTCGTCGGTGAAACTCGGCCAGCCGCCGTTGTTCTCAGCGGATGATCTGGTCGTCACCGAGAAAGGCATCATCGGCTTGCCCCCGACACCGGGCTACGGCAGCATGCTGTCGGTTTTTCGCCGCAAGCCCTGATCCACCGCCCTTCGCAGGCCGCCCCATGAAATTGAATCTGTATGCCTGGATACTCGTGCTGCTGATGCCCTGCGCGGCCACCGCCGCTGAGCTACCACCATTGGTTCTACCCGACGGCGTCGGCATCAACATCCATTTCACCCGTGGCCATGAACGGGATCTCGATATGATTGCCGATGCCGGCATCAAGGTCGCACGCATGGACCTGATATGGGCTGATACCGAGCGCCTCAAGGGTGTTTACGACTGGTCGGCTTACGACGAGTTGACCGCCAACCTGCTCAAGCGGGGCATCCGGCCCTACTACATCCTGGGTTATTCAAACCCGATCTACGAAGGCACGACGCCGAAATTCTGGGAGAAAACCTGGCCCTACGACGAGCTGATGTCGCCGCAGCATCCCGACAGCATCGCCGCCTTCGCGCGCTGGGCGGCGGCGGCGGCCGTACATTTCCGCAAGGCGAAACCGGTACTGGAAATCTGGAATGAGCCGAATATCCAATTCTGGAAACCGGCGCCGAACGTGGTGCAGTACACGCGCCTGGCCGAGTACACCTGCGTTGCCATTCACCAGGCGGAGCCCGCTGCCACCGTGGTCGGCCCGGCGGTCTGCGCATTTGTCTGGAAATTTCTGAAAGATTTTTTCAGTACCGGCATGCTCGGTTGCCTGGATGCCGTCAGCGTGCACCCGTATCGCGGCAGATTTGCCGCCCCTGAGACTGCAACCAGCGAATACGCCCAACTGCGTCAGCTCATCAAGCAATATACGCCAGCCAGCAAGAAAACCAGCGTGCCGATCCTCAGCGGCGAATGGGGTTACAGCACCACCACCGACGGCACGCCGCTGCAGATGCAGGCGGATTACCTGGTGCGCATGCAGTTGTTCAACCTGATGAACGACGTTCCCATCTCGATCATGTACGACTGGGTCAACGACGGCAGCTACGGCTTCAATGTCGAACACAACTACGGCATCGTTTACCCCGATCTCAGCCCCAAGCCCGCTTATATTGCGATTCGTACCTTGACCCACACATTGGCCGGCTTCCACCTCGTTCGCCGCCTGGAACTAGAGCAGCCATGGGATTACGCACTGCTCTTCGAAAATGATGCAGGCCGGCGAATCATCGCCGCATGGACACTCTGGTCCCCGCATGTCATATCACTGCCGGCTTTCACGAACGCATCGACGCCGATGCTTGTCTCCGGCGATGGCAAAATCTCAACCGCCCGGACAAAAAACCGGCACATCGAGCTTGAATTCAGCCCGACGCCACAATACTTGCAGCTCGATAACCTACCGGTTGCATCTAAAATTCACTGAGCAGCCTGCAGCCATTCCAGATTCTGCTGGATATCCGTCCCAAACCCCCTGGCGGCGGATGCCGACGGATGATTATCGTCATAAAGCGCCGGGGTCTGCGGCTTCAGCATTGCCGGACAGTCGGCCGCGCTGCAGAAATAGTTGGCGGGATCAACCACACGGACATTGTTGAAGCCCCCAGCGACCTGGATAATGACCCGATCCACCGCCGCACGGTGCTGTTCGTAGGCTGCGCGCGTCACGCCGCAGGTCGACAAGTGCCCAAGCAGGATGCAATCGGGGATGCTGGCCGGAAACTCCGGTGCGGAAAGCACGATCAGACCCCGAAGCCCTAAGGTCTGAAGAGCCTTCAGCGTGGACGATAATCCCACCCGCAGCGATGCCAGCGCCTCAACCCAGCTACGGTCATCGGCGCTGAAATAAGCCTTGCCCTTGTGGGCGAAATTGATATTCCGCACGCCCGAGTAGTAGGGCCAGCGCGCCGCCAGCAGAATGCCGTGCAAGCCTGCGCCATGACTGGCTTGCAGATAGCGCAGCACATCGTCGTTGAATCTCTCGCAGTCCGGCAGCGTCAAGCCATCATTGCGCCTCGGGACAAGCCCCAGCAAGGGTGGGCAGGTTGGCATGGTCAGTTCAACAGCACCGATTCCATGCGCCGCCAGCACCCCATCCAGCAGCGGCGTCCAGGCATCCGCATGCGAGTCGCCCCAAACCGCGATGGTTGGCGCACGATGAGTTTCGCCAATCGCGCATTTGCCGATACGTCGTTCGAAGGGCAATTCCAGTCCTCGCAGGCATCCATCCCTAAGCGGGTTGACGTCGGCCACCACTTTCAACGCAGCCTGTTCCACGGACGAAGCCTGGCTATGTCCGATTTGCCGGATCAGACCCAGCGACAAACCGATCATAACGACGAGAATCGACACCCCCGTAGCAACGACTCGGCGAATCGGAGCCGTCTTGCCGACTGTTTTTTTGCGAAACGGCTGTTCGATAAACACCAATGAGACCCAGGCCAGCAACAGCGCCAACAAAGCCAATAGAATATCCAGCGGTATATTGGTCGCACCCATGCGCAGGTAGCGCGAGATGGCCAACAACGGCCAGTGCCACAGATACCAGCCATAGGACAGCAGCCCGATCTGCACCATTGGCCGAGACGACAAAAAGTCCAGCACCGGATTCCGCGACGCGGAAGGATTGGCCCAGATGATCAGCGCCGTGCCCAGTACCGGCGCTAGCGCGGCCATTCCCGGGAACGGCGTCTGACGCTTCAGCAGGCAGAATCCGGCCAGAACCATGCCAACGCCCAACGCACTCAGGGCTGCAGCCTTACGTCCTGAAACCGGTATTTTTCCAGCCTGCGACAGCAGCGCGCCGATACCCAGCTCCCATGCGCGGGAACCGATGAAATAAAACGCCGCAAGAACCCGGCCGCTGTCGATCAACCAGACACTCAAAGCGAACGACAGGACAATGCCTGCACACAAGACGATCATGATCGGCCGGCGCAACGGACGGCCCTGCGCAAACATGACGACACCGCTCAGGACCAGCGGCCAGACCAGATAAAACTGTTCTTCGACCGCAAGACTCCACAGATGCAGTAGCGGAATGAATTCCGCCGAACCGCTGAAGTAGTTGCCAGTGGTTTCACGAAAGAACTCATTGGCAACGAACAGGCTAGCCGCAAGCGCCGACTGTGCCAGTTCGAGTCGTTGCCAACTCGCCGGCAGCAAGGCAAAGCCCAGTGTCAGGCTGGCCAATAGCACCACGACCAACGCCGGCAATAAGCGACGTATGCGTCGGGAATAGAAGCCGACAATGGAAATCCTGCCGTGATTCTCGGCCTCGCGAACCAGTAGCTGGGTGATCAGATATCCGGAGATCACAAAAAAAACATCAACGCCGGAGTAGCCTCCCGTGACCCCCGGAATCCCGATGTGATACGCGACGACGCCCAAAATCGCTATCGCACGTAGGCCGTCGATATCCCTGCGGTAACCCGCTGTTTCCCTGCTTGCCATGGGCTGATTGTCGATCCCGTCGTTTATGATCCGGCTACCGTGCTTCGCCTGTGACCAGCTGCTGCTGGCCGGCCATAGCCCTGGCGCTGTC
>JBOICJ010000358.1:0-3035 GCA_050740035.1 Stenotrophobium sp.
CGTAGACTTTCGCCAGCGGCTCGATCACCGGCTTGGAGAATTCCAGCACCAGCAGGCGGCCGCCGGGTTTGAGGCAGCGCGTCATCGAACGCAGCGCCGCGTCCTTGTCGGTAACGTTTCGTAAACCGAAGCCGATGGTGATGCAGTCGAACGAACTTTCCGCAAACGGCAGTTTCTCAGCGTTGGCCTGAGCCACGGGAACATTGACGATGCCCTTATCCGCCAGCCGCGCGCGGCCCTCGCCGAGCATCGCGGCATTGATGTCTGACAGGATCGCCAGACCCTTCGGCCCGGCCAGGCGTGCGAATTCGCGGGTCAGGTCGCCGGTGCCACCGGCCACGTCCAGCACTTTTTCGCCCGGCCGCACGCCGGCCAGATCGATGACAAACCGTTTCCACAGCCGGTGCACGCCGAACGACATGAGGTCGTTCATCAGGTCATACTTGTGCGCCACCGACGTAAACACACCCGCCACCCGCTTCTGCTTGTCAGCGACGGGCACTTCTTCGTATCCGAAATGAGTGGTGCCGGATTTGTTGTTACCAGACATAGATAGGTTCCTGCCGATGATGCCCATTGTAAGGCCTGATGCCCGCGCAGGTCTGCGCAGGATTTCGTCGTGCCGGCGCGGACTTGCACTCGCGCTGCTGCTGCCCGTGCTGCTTGCGGGCTGCGCCAGCCATCGGCACCGGGAGCATGCCGGGGAGATTTACTCGCGCCAGGCGCTGCTGGCGCGTTTCAAGCAGGTCGACAGCAATGGCGACGAACAGCTGACGCGCGACGAGATGACCCGCGGCATGCCGGAGCTGGCCGCACATTTCGACGACATCGATCTCGACCATAACCAACTGGTGAATTTCGCCGAACTGTGGTCGTACATGCAGTTGCGCGCGTTTACCGCACAGGATGCGCGCGATCACGGTCGTTATCGAGGAAACTCCGATTAAGCGACGACGCTCGACAGCTTGTGCGAGAGCGAACAGCCGCTATTGCGCCGGAGGAACGTATTTCTTCGGCAGCGCGCCGAGCTTGGCGACATCGCTGTCGCGCGTCATGCCCATCTGCTGCAGGCGTTCGAGATAGCGCGACCAGTTCTGCGCCTGCTGCTGCACCAGCTCGTGCAGCACGCTCCAGGAATACAGCCCAGTGTCGTGGCCGTCGTCGAAGCGCAGCCTCACCGCGTACTGGCCGACCGGCTCCACCGCGGTGATATTGACGCTGCGCTTGCCGCCGATCAGCATCGGCTCGATCAGGCCATGACCTTGCAACTCGGCGCTGGGCGAAAACACGCGCAGGTATTCGCAAGGCAGGTCGTGGCGCGTCCCGTCGGCGTAACCGATTTCGAGCGCACGCGAGGCGCGGTGCAGCTTGAGAGTGGTGGGTGTGGGCGCTTTCATGTCGGGATTATGCGGTTTTAAGGCGCATGAAGGCAGGCACAATGGCATCCGTTGGCGATTTCATCAAAAACCCGCTGCGGTTCAGACTTGAACTTCATGCTGGTATTTTTAAGAAGGAGACCCCAGTGGCGGATACGATCCATCCTCATACGGCAACCCCGACACGCCGCAAGGCCACCGTCGGGTGCGGTCTGCTGATCGTAATGGGACTGGGTTTGGTCGCCTGCGACGCGACCCATTCCACCACACCCGGAACGACCGGCGCAGCAGCAGGACCGTTCGCGTCCACGCCCGACCCGGACCCGTTTTACGACACACCGGCGATACTGCCCGAAACGCCGGGGACCATCCTGAAATCGCGTTCCATCGCCTATCAGCCCGCAGGCATTCCCGAACCTAATCCCGCCTGGCAACTGCAATATGTCACACATGATGTGGAGGGCCGGGCGATCGCCGCGATCACTACCGTGGTGAAGCCGTTGGTACCCAACCTCTATGGTCATCCGGTCGTGGTGTCGTTCCAGCACGCCTATGACAGCCTGGGAACGAAATGCACACCTTCGCATACCGTCATGGGGAGCAACAGCAACAGCACAAACATGGCGGAAACCCTGGAATATCTGCCCGGCCTGCAAACGCTGGGATGGACGATGTTGATCCCGGATTACGAAGGGCCGGGCAACGCCTTCGGCGCCGGCGCGTTGTCCGGACACGCGACGCTGGACGCAATCCGCGCCGCGCTGCGGTTTACGCCGCTGGCCTTGCCGCAAGACACCCCCGTGGCCCTATGGGGCTACTCGGGCGGCGCGCTTGCCACGACTTGGGCCGCCGCGCTGCAGCCCGAATACGCGCACGAACTGAACCTGGTCGGCGTAGCGGCAGGCGGTATTCCGGTAGACATGTTCCACGTGATGCGCGACACAGAGCACAGCGGCGACTTCAGTCTTCAGCTCAGCTCGCTCTTTGGCATGGCCCGCGCCTACCCGGCGCTATTGCCCGCCGAGCTGTTGACCGCACAAGGGCGACAAGCACTCTCCGCTCTGAAAGACGGCTGCGTCGGCGCTACCACCGATGGTTCCGCGCCACCGGACGGGCAATTATCCGACTATGTCGCGGCCACCGATCCCTACTTCACGCCAGGATTTCAATCCGAAGTGCCCAAATTAACCTTGCTGCAATCCGCATCCAGCCCGTCGGCGGACATTTATCTCTATCACGAAATTCACGACCCGCTGATCCCGATCGACGATGTCGACAAACTCGCGGCGCGCTGGTGCCGGGCCGGCACGCCGCTGAGCTACTACCGCAGCAACGTCGCCACCGTTGCCGGCATGACCCCCATCGGCATCCACCTCGCCGGTGCGATCGCCGGCACGCCAGCGGCCTATGCCTATCTCGTCGGCCGCTTCAGTGGTTTGTCCGCACCGGTAACGCCGCCCGGCACGGCGCGCTGCAATTGACCCGCTGCCCGAATACGCAAACGCCCGCATGCCGGAACGATGCATCGAATACCGCACGCCCCCAAGGGCTCAGAGCGCCGGATAGTCGGTGTAGCCCTCGGGGCCGGCCTTGTAATATGTCTTCTGATTCGGCGGATTGAGCGGCGCATCCAGCGCCAGCCGCTGCGGCAAATCCGGA
>JBOICJ010000359.1:0-2262 GCA_050740035.1 Stenotrophobium sp.
CAGACGGTCCATTCGAGTCTCGCCGCGCACATCACCCCCTACAATCTCGCCGCGCGCAGCCCCGAGCTCGCCGCGCAACTGGCGACGCATACCGGTACCGCAGCGCTCAATGCCGGCGTCACCCGCCAGGCGGCGATGATCGCCTACATCGATGATTTTCATCTGATGCTGATCCTGACCGTCCTCTCGGTGCCGCTGCTGTTCTTCGTGCGCAAAGCCCTGCCCTCGAAAGGCTCACCCCAGATTGCCATTGAATGAATATGAATACGCAGACCCATCAACCGAGCCGCACGCACCGTGTGTCGCATGCACTGCTGCCAGCCAGCCTGCTGTTGCTGGCAGCGTGCAGCGTCGGGCCGCAATACGTGCGCCCGGCGACGCCCGCAGTCAACGCCTATACGCACGAACCACTGGCGCACCTCGACAGCAACAACGGCCAGCAACTCGCGTCGGGCCAAGGCCCCGCGCAGGACTGGTGGACCCTGTTCCAGTCGCCCGCGCTCAACGCCACCATGCAACAGGCGCTGACCGGCAACCACACGCTGGCCGCCGCTGAAGCAACGCTGGCGCAGGCACGGGAAGTGGTGACGGCCAGCGGCGGTGCGCGCTATCCGCAGGTCAGCCTCGACGGCGGCGCCGGCCGGCAAAAATACGGCGCCGAATTCGCCGGCCCCGCGGTGACGCCGCCGTTCACGTATTTTGCGATCGGGCCCAGCGTCAGTTACCTGCTCGATTACACTGGCGGCACTGCACGCGCCATCGAACAGCAACAGGCACGGGCCGACCACGCGGCCTTTGAATTGCAAGCCGCCTACCTGAGCCTCACCGGCAATGTCGCGCAGCAATCGCTGGCCAGCGCCTCGGCGCAGGCGCAGATCGATGCGGTGCAGGCGCTGTTGGCCGAAGATGAAAAGAACGTGTCGCTGGTGCAGTCGGCATTTGCCGCCGGCGCGGTCACCCGCGTCGACGTGCTCAGCGCACAGAGCCAGTCTGCCAGCGACCAGACTCTGCTGCCGCCGCTGCGCCAGCAACTCAGCGTCGCGCGGCACGCGCTGGCAGTGCTGGTCGGTCAGGCACCGGCCAACTGGACGTCACCGGCATTCGCGTTATCGGACTTTCAACTGCCGCAGACGCTGCCGTTGAGCCTGCCCTCCGAACTGGCGCATCAGCGGCCCGACATCCTCGCCGCCGAAGCGCAACTGCACGCCGCAACCGCAGCGGTCGGCGTGGCGACGTCCAATCTCTATCCGCAAATCCGCCTCACCGCCTCGGCCAGCCAGCAAGCCACCACGCTGGCGCATCTGTTTGACGCCTCCAGCACCGCCTGGGGCCTGGTTGCGGGACTGACCGCCCCGGTGTTCGATGGCGGCACCCTGCGCGCCCAGCGTCGCGGCGCCGTCGACGCCATGCACGCTGCCGCCGCCAACTACCAGCAGGTCGTGCTGCAGGCGTTTGGGCAAGTCGCCGATGCGCTTACCGCGCTGGATCAGGACAGCGCCCAACTCGCGGCGCAGCAGAACGCCCGCGACACCGCCAGGGAGAATCTCGCCCTGGCACGCGAGAGTTATCGCTACGGCAACAGCAGCGTGCTCAACGTGCTCGACGCCGAACGCCTGTTCCAGCAATCCGAATTGGGTTACGTGCGCGCGCAGGCACAACGCTATCAGGACACCGCACAATTATTGCTGGCACTGGGCGGCGGCACCGCACTGACGGAAAAAACGGCATCGCAGCAATGAGGCTCCGGGCCGCTCAAGGCGAGCGGCTCGTCGACAGATGCCAGGCGGCGGCATTGCGCGCATTCTTCTGCTTGAGCCACTCGGCGTAGCGGGTCGCCGAAGCGTAGGCGACCTTCTCGACCGCCTCATAATCCTGCAGGTAGCGCCGGGCAAAGCCCTGCACGCCCCATTGCCGATATTGCTCGACGTGGGTCAATTCATGCGCCCACAGCGTCGGATTGTTCAGCACGTCGAATGGGTTCTTCAGCACGATCACATCGACCAGCGTGATGGCCCGCGCGTCGCCGTACTGGATGGCGCCGGACTGCAAGGTCAGGTCGCTGCCGCTCGCCACCCGGTATTTCGCCAGCTTCAGAATCCTGTCGGGGATGAATCCGGCGAGTTGTCGCCGCACCTCCGGCGGCAGCGGCTGCACACCAGCACGCAGGGCATCGGCCCGCGAGCGCAGGATCAGTTCCTGCAATACCGGCGTCGCCGACTGCACAAATACATTCGCGATGGCCTGATTGGCACTGCTGTCGAG
>JBOICJ010000360.1:0-1608 GCA_050740035.1 Stenotrophobium sp.
AACTTTTGAATGGTATGAATTAAAAAAACCGGGATCGGAATTTGAATTTATTGGTGAAGTAGAGGCGGTTTATGCCAAGCTTTGTGAGCACCCTTTGAATTATTCTGCAATTAGTCAACATTTCCGAAAAATAAAGATTCACCGGTTCCCTTATCTTGTTATATATGAAATGGAGAATAATGAGATTTTCATTACCGCTATAACGCACGTAAAAAGGAAATCAAAGCCCAACCCTCAGTAATTTTTCCGGATATATTCAATATACGCCTCCACGGCTTTGCGCACGGCGCTGCCGCTGCTGTAATGATTATTGATCAGCACGGAAAATTCCAGGAGCCGGTTTTTGCGGGTATAGAGATATCCGCTCAGCGCGATCACGCCGGTCAGGGAGCCTGTTTTGGCGAAAATAAATTCGCTGTCGTTGAGGTAATAATGCCGGAGGGTGCCGGGTTTCCCGCCGGTGGGCAATATCGTTTTCATCCGGTCCATGCCGAATTCATTTTTGAATTTACTGAGCAGGGTGACAAAATCCCGGGGACTGAATAAATTGAAACGGCTGAGTCCGCTGCCGTCCACCCAAGAGGGTTCCTGCGGCAGGACGGCAAGATCATTTTTTTTCAGACTGTCGATAATGCGCCGGTCATTCATAACGCCCAGCTGCTGATCGCTCACCATCAGGAGGGTCTGTTCGGCGAAGAAATTATCGCTGCGGTGCATCATCGGAATATAAACGGAATCCGCCGGCCGGGAATAAATGATGGAAGCCGGGGAAGAAAAATACGGCGGCAGATGAATGGAATAAACAGTTTTTCCCAGGGTGTCTTTTAAGAGTTCCAGTGCGGATGCAATGGTATTTGTTACGAAGGGGACATCCTGTACGGCATGGGCTTCATTGCCGGTCCGGATCTCAAATACATTCGAGTCGATGATTCGCTGTACAAAAAAGCTTTTCTGCAAAGTATCGGGGCTGAATTTCACCTTCCAGCTGATCTCCGGCGATGAAAATATCTGCGGTGTGGCCTCAAAAGCCGGGTTGCCGCTCGTCGTCTCTTTCTCCTGGGTCCAGCGGATAAAATTTCCATACACCGGCAGCAGGCTGCGCTCCACGGCATAATCGTCATTATAATCATCCCATCCCCAGCCCCTGCCGCTGGGCGCTTCCTGCCATGCACTGTCCACGAAATAGATCTTCTTCTGTGTCTTTTTCAGAAAATCCACTACCGGCTGTTCCAGGTAGTCCGGATGCAGCAGGCTGGGATCCCCGCTGGGAAAAATAAAAACCGCCGTGTCGTTCTCCTCATAACGGATACCTACCAGCGAATCTCCCAGGTATTTCATTCCCGCGTAAAGTGAAAAGAGCTTGGTATTACTTGCCGGCACAAAATATTTCTCCTCCTGGAAAGCTGCAATATCTTTTTTCAGCGAATCATCGTAAACAAGCACGCCTACGTGGGCCGAGCTGAGGGCGGGATTGTTAAGTAGATTTTCGAGTGCTTTATGATCATTTTTCCGGCCTTGCGAGTAGGAGAAGTTCGTGGAGAATAGTAAGATTAAAAGGAGGCAGGCCGGAAAAAGGGTTGACGGTTGACGGTTGACGGTTGACGGACT
>JBOICJ010000361.1:0-1568 GCA_050740035.1 Stenotrophobium sp.
TTCCAGTCCCTTGATGCCAAAATAGTTAGTAACCACTCCTAAGGCCAGCACCAAATAATCATAATCGTACTGTTTACCAGATTTGCCGGTGAGCTTTTTGGCCTGCCTGTCCAAGGTTTTGGCTGTATCTTGCACGATGTTTAAGTCCTTGCCGGCAAAAATCTCGCTAAGTGCTATTTGCGAAGCCGACAAACGGCCGCCAGTGGCCGTGTGGTAAAGGGTAGGGTAGTAGCGGAAATTTTCTTGGTCTGACAAAAGCGTGACATCAAAATTAGGATTGGCTGATAGTTCCAGAGCCGTCTTAATGCCGGCAAAGCCGCCGCCAACGACTAGCACCTTTGTTTTTTGGTTTGCCATTAGCATTATTTTAGCAAAAAATCTGTTTTTTATTGTCCGCTGCCTCAAATCTGTGTATGATAAAGCGACTGTTATTTTTCAAAGGAGGGGTTGTTTTGGCCAAAGCAAAAAGAGAATTATCAAAACATTCTGAAAATAAGTGGGCGATATTGGCACTATTAGTGGTCGCTCAGTTTATGGTGGTTTTAGATGTATCGATTGTCAATGTAGCCTTACCTTCCATGGCCAAAGCTCTGCATTTTGCCGGCAACAACCTGCAATGGGTAATTACCGCTTATACTTTGACCTTTGGCGGCTTCTTGTTGCTTGGCGGCCGGGCAGCTGACCTATATGGCCGGCGCAAAATGTTTATCGGCGCGGTGTTTGTTTTTGCTCTATTCTCTTTGCTTTGCGGCTTAGCGCAGTCTTCTACCGAAGTTATTTTTGCCCGGGCTTTTCAGGGGCTTGCCGGCGCCTTTATGTCGCCAGCGGCGCTATCCATCGTCATCAGCGAATTCAAAGAGGGAAAAGAGCGTAATACGGCGCTGGGAATCTGGTCAGCCGTCTCGGCCGGCGGCGCGGCCGTTGGCTTGCTGCTGGGCGGAGTCTTGACCCAGTACCTAAGCTGGCGCTGGAACTTCTTTGTAAACGTGCCGGTCGGCCTTATCGTCGTATTCGTGGCTCTACGGATGCTGCCGCATCATATCGGCGAGGAAAACAAAAGTACCCATCTGGACTTTCCCGGCGCCGCGCTGGCTACGCTTGGTCTGATGAGCTTAGTCTTTGGCCTGTCCAAGGCGCCTAATAATGGCTGGGGTTCTACCACGGTTTGGGGATTTATCGCTGCCGGCATAGTTTTGCTGCTTGGATTTTTCTTGAACGAGCGCCGCGGCGACGATCCCATGCTGCCGCTTAGCTTGTTTAGGACGCGTAATGTCCTAGGCGCCAACATAGCCTTCTTGGTGATTGCATGTACGCTGTTTTCGATGTTCTTTTTCATGACACTTTACGTCCAGCAACTCCTGCACTATTCGCCGGTTAAAGCAGGAGTCAGCTTTTTACCCGTAACTGTTTTAATTGCCGTACTGTCGGGCTTTGTGGCTAAGATTGTCCCTAAGGTTGGCTACAAGCCGCCGATGAACCTCGGCCCAGTAGTATTGGCTATCGGGCTGTACATCATCGGCCACACTATGAAAATAGGCGGCAATTATTGGCATAATGTTTTTCCCGGA
>JBOICJ010000362.1:0-1768 GCA_050740035.1 Stenotrophobium sp.
GACTAACACCTCTGCCCGTAACGCAAAGCCCCGCGCGCCCGCGTACAAGCTGACGGACGCGAAAGGCTTGTTTCTCCTGATCCACCCCAACGGCTCAAAATACTGGCGATGGAAATATCGCAACGCCGGAAAAGAGAAGTTGCTGGCCTTTGGCGTGTATCCAGAAGTCAGCTTGAAAGCAGCCCGTGAAAAACGCGATGCGGCACGCCAACAGCTTGCCCAAGGCATAGACCCTGGCGACGTCAAGAAAGCCTCCAAGACCGCACAAGCGGGTTCCGAGAGTTTCGAGGCTATCGCCCGCGAGTGGCATGCGAAGTTCGCTCCCGGATGGGTCGCAAGCCACGGCGACCGCATCCTGCGGCGGATGGAATTGGATGTTTTCCCTTGGATTGGCAAGCGACCCATTACAGAGCTCAAAGCCCCTGATGTGCTGGCATGCCTGCGTCGGATCGAATCGCGCGGCGCGCTGGAGACTGCGCACAGGGCAATGCAGAACTGTGGGCAGGTATTCCGCTATGCCGTCGCTACTGGACGCGCCGAACGTGACCCCACAAGCGACTTAAGGGGCGCACTTCCCTCACCAAAGGAAAAACATCATCCGTCAATTACTAATCCTGAGCGTATTGGTGAATTGCTGCGCGCGATTAATGGATATGAGGGTGCCTTTGTAACTAAGTGCGCCCTGCGCCTAGCGCCATTGGTGTTCGTTCGTCCGGGCGAATTGCGTAAAGCAACTTGGGATGAGATTAACCTTGAGAAAGCCGAATGGCGCATCCCCGCTGAGCGCATGAAGATGCGGGAACTGCATATCGTCCCCTTGTCAGCGCAGGCAGTGGATGTTCTCCGCGAGCTAGAGCCATTAACTGGTGGCGGCATTCCCGCCAAGCCAGACGCGCCACGCTACGTATTTCCGGGTGGGCGCACTCGCTTACGGCCTATGAGCGAGAACGCCGTTCTGGCCGCCCTGCGCCGCATGGGCTATGCCAAAGAGGAAATGACCGGCCACGGATTTCGCAGCATGGCTTCGACGCTGTTGCATGAGCAAGGTTGGAATCACCAAGTCATTGAACGGCAATTAGCTCACGCCGAACGTAATGCCGTGAGTGCCGCCTACAACTACGCCGAGCACCTGCCAGAGCGCCGCAAGATGATGCAGGCGTGGGCTGACTATCTGGACATCCTCAAAGACGCGCGCAAGGTGATTGCGGGGAACTTCGGGAAGGTCGCGTGACGCGCTGCTGTGTACCCACGGCGAGGCAACATGCTTGATGCAGGCGCGCAGTTGCTTGGCTTTTGTGCGCGCAGCGCACGGTAGCGCGAAGCGCGGAAACGCTGTTTACGCCGTCTCAGCGTCTACACCGTCTCAGCGCGGCACGGCTCTTGACGCTGGCGCTTACTTCATCGCGCCTCGGAAAACGTTTTTGCTTTTCGGTTGAGATTGGGTTGCGGCTTGGTACTGCCGCGCTGCTTGCTTGACACCAGAATGCGCCTCCGTGTTTAATCGGATGCATATTGGTTAATAAACGCCCGACCAATTCCGGCTTAAAGAAGCGAGTACTTCTCCGGACACCATAGGGCACGACGCGGGACAGTTCAGCCCCGGACAGTCGCCTACATATCAGAGCTGGCTCTAAACCTATCGACTAAGCGCGATGGAGTTACGGCGCTCTGTCGCGTGACTCCTCGCCTTTCTGGAGTTACAGCTATGCGAATCACATCCTGTATCAACGTTGGAACTCTGCCCGCTGGCGCTGCCGAAGGCGCGAGC
>JBOICJ010000363.1:0-2537 GCA_050740035.1 Stenotrophobium sp.
CTGCGCCGGCCGGAGCGTCCCGCAGCTCGATCACGTCCCAGCCGCGCTGCTGGCAGAGATAGTGGCCCATGGCGGCCGCCGCCGCGCGGCCGGCTTCCCCCGGCGCCGCGCAGAGATCGAAGCGGACGCCAAAGACGCCGGCGGCCGAGCGCAGGCGGCGCACCGGGAGCCCGTAGTACCAGCCGCGTTCGCGGATCAGCGGCAGCACCGCCCGCAACGCTCCGCCGCTGCGGGCAGTGATGAGCAGCAGGTTCCGCGCATCTTCCATCGCCGCGACGTGCGCGCGGACCCACAGGGGGTGGACGAACGGCGTTGCGGCCTCCCCGGGTTCCTTCCACAATTGCAGCCATTCCGGCGCCAGCGCATCGAACGCCGCCATGCCGGCCGTGGCCGCGACGTCCCAGGCGGAGGTATCCGAGTCGAAGCCCGCCGTCGCGCTCATGCCGCTGGCCCCCGGCCGAGGCCGAACTTCAGTCGGTGCAGCGCACCGCCCAGCAGTCCGGGGCGAAATACGTAGAGGAATGCTTGTTCCAGCGTCAGTGGAGTCCAATCGCGTTTGTAGGGGTAATCCTCGCCGGTAAAATCGAATCGGGTCCGGTTTTCGGCCTGGCACTGCTGGATAATCGCCTCAATCACCAGGTTTCCGGGGCCATATTTGGCGTAACGCTCGTCGTAACAAATCTTCACCAGGTAGAAGCCGCCGGCGCCGCACAGGCCGAGGGCGGCGGCCACCAACTCCCCCCGGCAGAGCAGCCGATGCAGCCGGAATTGGCCTTGGGCCGCCGCCGCCGCCGCCAAATCCAGGAAGAACCGGACTTGCCGCTCCCCCTTGCGCAGAACCGCGTTACCGCCGTGGCGCCCTTTCCATCCGCTGGCTTCCAGCCTGAACAGTTCGTGCAAGCGTTCTGGACTGGCCTCGGTGAGCGTCTGGAACTCCACCCTCCCCAACTCATCCAGCCGCCGCCGGCGGCGTCTCAGCTCGCGTCGCAGTTCCGGTTTCGGGCAATAAGTCGTGGGATCGAGATAGCGCGACCGCATGGACGCCCGGCGCCCGGCAAGGTAGCCGGCGGCGGCGGCGGCGGCCTGCACCGCTTCGGCAAACCCGCGGCAGGGCACCTCCCGCATCATGAAGCAATCCCAGCCCTTCCATTCCGCCAGGCAGCGAAACATCGCCGCGGCGACGGCCGCGTTCCAGGCTTCGCCCTCGGCGCTCACATCAAACCGCAGGCAAGCGTGGCCGGCGGCGCTGCGCAGCAGTCGCACGGGCAGGCCCCGCATCCAACTGCGCTCGCGCACCAGCGGCAGGACCGCGATCAGTTGCCCGCCCCGGCGGGCATAGACCGCCGCCACCCGGTCGGTGCGTTCGTAGGCGCGGGCGTGGGCCAGCACCCAGGCCGGGCCGGTCAAAGGCGTCAGCCGCCCGCGTGCGACCATTGCCTCCCATTCCGGCGCCAGCCCCTCCAGCGCCGGCAGGCCCAGGATTTTTCCTACTTGCAGCGAGGCCTGCGGTTGATCCGGCGGTTCCGCCGCACGCGCGGAAGTTGACATGTGACTTACTATACTGCCATCCGCTGCGGCGGCAGTACAGTACCGTCCCGATGTGACAACAGCTCCTTGAGACAAAATAACGATTTCGCCGGCACGACTGTCGGGGTCATTTGCACACCGGCCGGCTGCGCCGGGCTGGCCGGAGAGTGGGATGGGCGCGAGGCGGCGATGCCAGCCCAGTCCCTTCCTGGAGTGGGCCTCGATGCACACGTGGTGGGAACATTTCGGCGGCCAAAGCGAGTTGCGCGGTGCAGCGAACAGACCTGTGGGTTCCCGGGCGGGGCCGCTGCGGGCGCGCATTGTGGATTTTTTGGCTTCGCGTCTTTCTCGATGCGGCGGGCGGACCAACCGGGCGACCAGCTTGGCTCCAGGGCGACTGCGCTCTGGGGCGGTCGCCTGAACGGCCGGAACATTAGATCGGTTCCAATGCAGCCAGAGCCTGGCCAGCGGCGAATGTGTGCCGCCCTTCATGGGGAATAGCCGCATGCTGGCACGGGCGGGGCGGGTTATACCAGCATGGGAGGCGCTATAGGTGGGCGTGCGGGTCAGTGTTATTACCTAGGGCCACAAGTAATTTATTCCAGCGAGGTGGGAATAGTTTCGTGTCGTGATCGTGGCTGCGGCTGCGCTCGCGGCGGCGGGCGGGCACAAGGCCTTGGGGCACAGGGCGCGGCCGGGCGCTGACGGAGTGGTATGCTACGTGCTCTGATCGCTTGCGTGCATCTAAGCTGCCTATGACCGAGACGGGCCAGATATTGCCGAGACTGGTTGAGCAGCTTACGCGGCCGGCCGCTTGGCCGGGGCGCGGGGGCGATTCGGGCGTCTATTTGCCATGAGAGTTGTCTTCTGGGTCTCGGCGCTGCTTGCCTTCTATACCTTTCTCGGCTACTCACTTTTGCTTTTTGTCCGAAGCCGGTGGAAAACGCGCCCGGTGCGCAGGGGCGAGCTTCAGGTTCCGATCTCGATTGTCCTCGCCGTCCGCAACGAGC
>JBOICJ010000364.1:0-7381 GCA_050740035.1 Stenotrophobium sp.
GTTCTTCTTCCATAACGCCAAGGAACTGATCAAGCGCGGCAGTGGCCCGTACTTCTATCTGCCGAAGATGCAGTCGCATCTCGAAGCGCGTCTCTGGAACAGTATCTTCGTCGACGCGCAAAACGAACTGAAGGTCCCGCAGAAGACGATCAAGGTGACGGTGCTGATCGAGACGCTGTGGGGCGCGTTCGAGATGGAGGAAATCCTCTATGAACTGCGCAATCACATCGTCGCGCTCAACTGTGGCCGCTGGGATTACATCTTCAGCACCATCAAGACGCTCAAGAACCGCGCCGACTGGGTCGTACCGGACCGCTTCCAGGTGACGATGGACAAGCATTTCCTCGACAGCTATTCCAAGCTGCTGTGCCAGGTCTGCCACAAGCGCGGCGCGCAGGCGATGGGTGGCATGGCCGCGTTCATCCCGGTCAAAGGCAACGAGGAGTTGAACAAGGCCGCATTCGAGAAAGTGCGCGCCGACAAACTGCGCGAGGTCAAGAACGGCCACGACGGCACCTGGGTCGCGCATCCGGGGCTGGTGCAGGTGGCGATGGATGTGTTCAACGAACACATGCCACAGCCCAACCAGATTTCCAACCTGTGCAGCGGCTACAAGTTCAAGGCCGCGGACCTGCTGAAGAAGCCGGAAGGCCAGATCACCGAATCCGGTCTGCGCATGAACATCAATGTCGGCATCCAGTACGTGGAATCGTGGATTCGCGGCAACGGCTGCGTGCCGCTGCACAACCTGATGGAAGACGCGGCCACCGCCGAAATCTCGCGCACGCAGGTCTGGCAGTGGCTCAAGCACAACTCCGCCATGCAGGATGGACGCAAGATCACGCGGGAACTGGTGCTGCGTGTGATCGATGAAGAACTGGCGGGTATCCGCAAGCAGATGGGTGACGACCGCTATTACGCCGGTCGCTTCGCCGAAGCGGCGGGCATCTTCGCGCGCCTGTCGACGGCTTCGACCTGCACGGATTTTCTGACTTTGCCGTCTTACGATTACCTCGACTAAGCTGTCGCAGGGCTTTGGAGCACGCAGTGAGGGCGCAGTAATGCGCCTTCGCTGTTTATGCAGGATGGGATAATCCCCCTAATTTTATCGCAAACTTGTGCACTGCAAAATAAGTGCCGCTATAATGTGCGCCGTTTTGGCGCGCCAGCCGGCGTACGCAGCTGTTTTATCCACTTGACCTCATAGAGGAAGATCAACACATGACCACTCGCGACGAGCAAATCAAGGCCCTTGAGAAGGATTGGGCGACCAACCCTCGCTGGAAGAATGTCAAGCGTAATTATTCCGCCGCGGATGTTGTTCGCCTGCGTGGCAGCGTTGCCATCGAGCACACGCTCGCCAAGCGTGGCGCCGAGAAGCTTTGGAAGCTGGTCAACGGCGAAGCCAAGAAGGGCTACGTCAATGCGTTTGGCGCCATCACCGCCGGTCAGGCGATGCAGCAGGCCAAGGCTGGGCTCGAGGCCGTGTACCTGTCCGGCTGGCAGGTCGCCGCCGACGGCAATACCTCGGAGACCATGTATCCGGACCAGTCGCTGTATGCCTACGACTCCGTGCCGACAATGGTTCGCCGTATCAACAACACGTTCAAGCGCGCCGACGAAATTCAGTGGTCGCGTGGCATCGAGCCGGGCAGCAAGGAGTATCACGACTACTTCCTGCCGATCGTGGCGGACGCCGAGGCCGGTTTCGGCGGCGTGCTGAACGCATTCGAGCTGATGAAAAACATGATCACCTCCGGTGCTGCCGGCGTGCACTTCGAAGACCAGCTTGCTGCGGTCAAGAAGTGCGGTCACATGGGCGGCAAGGTGCTGGTGCCGACTGCCGAGGCTTGCGAAAAACTGACCGCCGCTCGCTTCGCCTCCGACGTCATGGGCGTGCCGACCATCGTGCTCGCGCGTACCGACGCCGAAGCGGCCAACCTGATCACCTCCGACCACGACGCCAACGACAAGCCGTTCCTCACCGGTGAGCGCACGCAGGAAGGTTTCTATCGCGTCAAGAACGGCCTCGAGCAGGCCATCAGCCGCGGCGTCGCTTACGCGCCGTATGCCGACCTGGTGTGGTGCGAAACCGGCGTGCCGGATATCGGCTTCGCCCGCGAATTCGCGCAGGCCGTGCTGGCCAAGAACCCGGGCAAGCTGCTGAGCTACAACTGCTCGCCGTCGTTCAACTGGAAGAAGAATCTCGACGACAAGCAGATCGCCAAATTCCAGGACGACCTGTCGGCGCTAGGCTACAAGTACCAGTTCATCACGCTGGCCGGCATCCACATCAACTGGTACAACACCTTCCAGTTCGCGCATGCCTATGCGCGCGGCGAAGGTATGCGCCACTACACCGAGATGGTGCAGCAGCCGGAATTCGCGGCGCGTGAGCAGGGCTACACCTTCGTTTCGCACCAGCAGGAAGTGGGCGCAGGTTACTTTGACGATGTCACCACCGTGATCCAGGGTGGCAGCTCCAGCGTCAAGGCGCTGAGCGGTTCGACCGAAGAAGCACAGTTTCACTAAGCTGACTCCGCATCAAATAAGAAGGGCCGCCTCGTGCGGCCCTTCTTATTTATCCAGAGAATCATTGCCGCTTGACGCAAATAGCTTTAGCGTAACGTGCAATGCTCGGACGGAAGGGAGTCGGTCATGCAGTTCTTCAAAAATTTTGTGATTGGGGTCGCAATACTTTTGGTGTTGCTGATTATTGGCGGGTTCATGCTGCCCGATGCCACTCATATCGAACGAAAAATCATCATCAATGCGAAGCCGGCCGCGATCTTTACCGAAATCAACAGTGTCCGTGAACTCCACCGATGGTCGCCCTGGAGTCAACTTGACCCTGACGCTGTCACAAAATATTCAGGGCCGACAACAGGTGTGGGCTCGCGTATGGAATGGACGGGTAATGCCGCGATCGGCAGTGGCAGCCAGGAAATCATTGAAAGCGTGCCCGATCAACGCGTGAAAACCCAGCTCGTTTTTTCCGGCTATGACCATCCGGCATCTTCGACCTTTCAATTAAAGCCGGTTGCCAATGGCACGGAGGTGATCTGGATGTACGACACGTCGATGGGCTATGACCTGGTCAGCCGCTATTTCGGCCTCATGCTGGATCGATGGCTGGGTAAGGACTATGAGAAAGGCTTGGTCACACTGACGCATCTGGTTGAAAATGAACATAACCCGGCGATCACCGAAGGGCAGCGCGATTAACGATGAAAATTACGGACACAAATTGGCAATCATTTCGATTTGTGCAGGTCATATGCCATTCAGGCATCATGAAGCGCTAATATAACGGGCCGCATTGATGACCAATGCACATGGGTTCTCACGACCCGCATCGAATTGGATTCGCTGGATAATTTTCTGGAGAACGCGATGATCAGGATTATGCTTGTCGATGATCACAGACTTGTAAGGGCGGGGCTGCGCCGTTTCTTGATGGACGTGCCGGATATGGAGATTATTGCTGAAGCCTGTACAGGCGAGCAGGCGCTGGAGTTTGCCCGCGTCAAATCTCCTAATGTCATTTTGATGGACATCAACATGCCCGGCATCGGCGGTTTGGAGAGCACGCGTCGAATCAAGTTGAGGCAACCCGAAGTCAAGATCATTGTTGTTTCCATGCACCTGGAAGAGCCCTATCCCAGCCGGATGCTGGCCGCTGGAGCCAGTGGCTATATCAGTAAGGATTCCGGCTCCGACGAAGTGGTCGCTGCGATTCGGCGCGTGGTCGCCGGTGGGCACTATGTGGCGCCGGAGGTGGCAGGCAATCTTGCCGCCAGTCTGGTCAAGGGGGCGGGCAATGCTTCACCATTTGAGCAACTGTCGCAGCGAGAAACGCAGGTCATGCTGATGGTGACTCAAGGATATTCTACCCAGAATATTTCCGAGCACCTGCATCTTTCTCCGAAAACTGTCAGTACCTATCGATATCGCCTTTTTGAAAAACTGGGGATCAGCAACGACGTGGAATTAACCCGCATGGCGATGCGCTATGGCTTGCTGGATGAAAAGCCGGAGATCAGTCAAATAACCTGAGCGTTCTGGCCATGCCGCTCAGGGATTCCATCCATATTTTACATGAACTTATCTATAGAAGAATTTGATTACAAAGAATATTTATCTCAATTAACGACGCAGCCCGGTGTTTACCGCATGTATGACAGCCAATCTCGGCTGCTTTATGTCGGCAAGGCGCGTAACTTAAGAAAAAGAGTCTCCAGCTATTTTCTGCGAGCCTCCGGGAATCCGCGCATCGAGATGATGGTGGATCAGATTCGTCGTATCGATGTCACGATTACGACGACGGAAGATCAGGCTTTGCTGCTGGAAGCAACGCTGATCAAGGAATTGAACCCGCGCTATAACATCATGTTGCGGGATGACAAAAGCTATCCGTATCTCAAGATTACCGATCATGCGTTTCCGCGCATTGTTTTTTATCGTGGCAGCAGCACCGGCGCAGATCGATATTTCGGGCCATTTCCCAGCTCTCAGACCGTTCGGAATACGCTTGAGACGCTGCAAAAATTATTTCTCCTGAGGCCTTGTGACGACAGCTTTTTTAGTCACCGGAAACGTCCCTGCCTGCAATATCAGATCAAACGCTGCTCGGCGCCATGCACCGGACTGATCAGCCAAGGCGACTACGCATACGACGTCAGTAATGCCGTCAGTCTGCTCGAAGGCAAGGCGGAGCAATTGGCCGACAAGCTCAATCTTGAAATGGAGCGTGCGGCTCAATCCCTGGAGTATGAGCGCGCGGCACGACTGCGCGACCAGATTGCGGCGCTGAAGACCGTTCAGGAGGCGCGCGCCATCAACGCCGGCGCAAAGGAAATTGATGTCATTGCGGTTGCGCCCCATGCTTCCAGTAGCTGCATCACGGTTGTCAGCATTCGCGATGGCTTGAATCTGGGACATCGGAGTTTTTTCCCGCGGCATCCTCCTTTAAGCCAATCCGATACTTTGCTGGAAGCATTTATTGCACAGTATTACCTGAGTCGCCCGGCGCCTCAGGTAGTCCTTGTCAGTCATGTTCCTGAAAACAAGGACTGGCTGGAGCACACGCTTTCCGAACAAACCCATCACCGTATACACGTCTTACAACCACAAAGGGGACAGCGTCTGCGCCTGCTCGAGATGGTGATTCGAACCGCGGAACAGGCCTTATCCACGCATCTGGTTGAGTCGACCGCCATGCAGGTCCGGTTGGCTGAGCTTCAAGAGGTGCTGCACCTTGATAACGCGCCTCAACGGTTTGAATGCTTTGATATCTCCCATACGCTGGGCGAGCGCGCCGTGGCCTCCTGCGTTGTTTTTAACGAGCATGGCCCGTTCAAATCCGCCTATCGGAAATTCAATATTGAGGGCATCACCCCCGGCGATGACTATGCCGCCATCAAACAGGCGATTACCCGTCGTTTCATGCGCGTCAAAGCAGGTGAGACGCCCGCTCCAGACGTGCTTTTCATCGATGGCGGGCAGGGGCAGCTCAATGCGGCGCTCGAGGCCCTTGCGGATGTGGGTGTCGACAACTTGCGTCTCGTAGCGATTGCCAAAGGCCCGACACGCAAGCCCGGCCTGGAAGAGTTGATACTGCCAGAGCTTGAATATCCGCTGACCTTGCCGGCCGATTCTCCTGCGCTGCACCTGATCCAGAGAATACGCGACGAAGCCCATCGTTTTGCGATTACTGGACATCGCGGCCGCCGCGAGAAAGCCCGCGTCAGCTCTTCATTGGAAAATATTGAGGGGTTGGGTCCTGTGCGCAGACGAGCGCTCCTGAAGACTCTTGGCGGGCTTGCTCAAATCAAGCGCGTCGGCATCGATGAGCTTGCCAAAGTAGAGGGCATTAACCGCACTCTGGCCGAACGGATTCACGCGCACTTTCACTAAATGCTGGTAAAGTCCATGCCAGAAATCCCACGGCCAACCCGGATATTCCTGCATCGATGCGGATGACCTTGCCCTTACTTCTGACCTTGCTGCGGGTCGCTGTCATTCCGTTGGTGCTCGTGCTGTTCTATTTGCCCATACCCGATGCACGGCAAATCGCAACAGTGCTCTATGCCGCTGCGTGCATCACGGACTGGTTCGACGGCTGGCTGGCAAGACGCTGGCAGCAGACCAGCAAGTTCGGGGCCTTTCTTGACCCGGTCGCCGACAAACTTCTCGTTGCTGTTTGTCTGGTAATGCTGCTGAACACGCAACCCAGCGGCTGGCCGCCTGCGGTACTTGCAGTTCTCGTGGCCATCATCATCGGGCGCGAGATCACTATTTCCGCGTTACGCGAATGGATGGCAGAGCTCGGCAACCGCACCAATGTTGCCGTCAGCTGGATCGGCAAACTCAAAACCGGGTTTCAGATGACTGCGATTGGCATGATGATCTGGCAGATCCCGACATTCGGTCTGCCATGGTATGCGATGGGTTATGCACTGCTTTTTGTTGCCGCGGTCCTGACCATATGGTCGATGGTCATCTATCTTCGCGCCGCATGGCCGTTGATGAAAGAAAGCGCTTGACTTGAAAGGTATCCCCACTAAAATACGCGCTCGCTAAGCGGGAATAGCTCAGTTGGTAGAGCGCAACCTTGCCAAGGTTGAGGTCGCGAGTTCGAATCTCGTTTCCCGCTCCAAGTTATTCAGAAACCTCGTTGCACAACGAGGTTTTTTCATTCAGACGCCAGTAAAATGGCAATCCAGATGGCTAGGTGGCAGAGTGGTCATGCAGCGGACTGCAAATCCGCGTACGCCGGTTCAATTCCGACCCTAGCCTCCATCAAGCAGATTCCCAAACACGATTCTTCGATCCAGGCCCGCGTGGCGGAATCGGTAGACGCAAGGGACTTAAAATCCCTCGACTTCTGGTCGTCCCGGTTCGAGTCCGGGCGCGGGCACCAGTAATAACAAAGGCCGCATAGCGGCCTTTGTTATCAGCGGGGTAGGGCCTCAGCGGTCGCGGAACTGTGATTCGATCCGCTCATCCTGGCCTTTGACATCCACACACACCGTTGCAGTCGGGCGTGCCAGCAGCCGGGGAATGCCGATAGGGTCGCCGGTTTTTTCGCAGTAGCCGAATTCGCGATCAGAAATCCTGCGCAATGCCTCATCGATCTTGCGAAGGAGAAGCGACTCGCGCTCACGCAAGCGAAGATCCAGCCAATGCTCTTCTTCCGCCGTGGCTCGATCAGCAGGGTCTGCGAAAATTTCCCGCTGATGCAGCCGTTCCTTGACATCCACTTCACGCGTGAGCACTTCTTCTCTCATCTGCAATAAGCGATGGCGGAAGAAACTCAGCTGAGTATCATTCATGTAGTCCTTTTCCGGCATGCGACGGATCTGGGCCTCAGACATCAGCC
>JBOICJ010000365.1:0-2113 GCA_050740035.1 Stenotrophobium sp.
GTGGTCACGCCGTCGTCATTGGTGTCAGCCTGGTGCAGCGCGGTGAGCGCAGGGAGCTGGCCCAGCACGACGACGAAATGTACTTTGACCTGACTTTTCTCTACCTGTATCCGGGCGAACTGGTTAATGGTGAAGTTGCCGAGCAGACTCGCCACCGTGTCGGCGCGTGCCGGCCGGGCAATACTGAGGCCGGCGGCGAGCAGAATCAGCAGCAATGCACCGACAGAGCGGTGGGAAGGCTGTGGCGAAGTCTTGATCTTGGTGAGCCGCATTTCAGCCCTTGCTTGCGAGCAATTTTATGGTGACTTTGTGTTTATTCGGCGAAAGAAGGGCCGTCGAGGTGTTTTCGCCGTTACGGAATACCAGGATGTCCCGGTGTGTTGGATCCACGTCGTAGAGAAGCCGATCGTCCAACGTCAGTGCGGTCGAGGCCGTGGAAGGACAGGCAACATTGAAAAAAAGCACGGCATAGGCGCCGTCCGCATGCGTATCTACCCACTGCTTTTGGGGCTGGATTGTACAAACATGACCGTCTCTCGCGATTTGCAAGCGCTCGTACGCATAGTCAGCTATTTGTTGCTGATGACCCTTCAGTTCCCCCCAGGTGATTTGGCCGTCGCCATTGTTGTCGAGGTTCAGCACAAAGTTCAGATCGCGGAGCGAGATATCCCACTGACCGTGGAACAGGTTCGCCTTGTCGCTATCGGACTGGAAGGTGAGATAGGAGTTGCTGACCGTGTGCGCGAAAGCCGCCTGGACACAAAAGAAGGCGATCGCGGCACCGATAAATAGCACTTTCGAGCGTATGCGGATATTCATTTCTGCGCTACCTCCTGTTGGTGCAGTTCGGCCCGGGTTTCTGTTGCGAGCCGGTTGATGATGGAACCCTGGAGTTTGCTTTTGGCGAGAAAGTCCAACACCGGCTTTGCCGCTGCAGGCTTGTGCGCGGCGAGTGCCGCTTCGAGATAGACGCGTACGTCCTTGGGCGCGCGCTGCACGGTCCAGTTGCGCACTGCCAGCTTCAGGGCGTATTCGGGATCGTGCTCCATGTACAACTCGAAGCGCGCCTGTTCGCGACCGTAAATGTGGTCACCGCGCATCTGGAGCGCCGCGAAGCGGGCCGCCATGATCCAGGTGTAGCGGGCGAGGGCCGGGCTGTGGATCGCCTGTTCGGCCAGCGCAAGACGCAGAAACGCCGTGTCCGATGTGGTGTGACCGTTTAGCAGTTTGATCACCGCGTTGGGACGGTGTTGGTCGAGCAGAAAGTCCGCGTAGTTCACCAGCAGGAAATTGTCATCGGGCAGGTAGGAGAGTGCCTTCTTGTAGTGCAGGTCGACTTCCTTGGGTTTGTTGAGACGTTGGGCGGAGAATGCCAGCAGCCCCTGAATCCAGGCCTTGATCGCGGCGGGCACCTCATGGCCGCCGCCCTGATCCGTCTTGAGAATCGCATAGCTCTGCCTGGCGTCGCCGACGTACGCGCGTAGCGTCGCGGTGCATATCAAGCCGAGGAAAGGTCCGCCGCTCGAGGTAAGTTGCACGCAAGCGTGATTGGCCTCGCCGTATTGACCTTGAACCAACGCCGTGAAGGCAAGAGTCAGCCAGCCGTTGGCCATACTCGGGTCGCGGGCCAGAGCTTCTTTCAGTTCGACTTGGGCGGCCGTGAATTTGTGCAGATATTGCAGAATCGTGGCGTGCATGACCAGCACCTTGGGCGGCGGCGGATTCTCCCGCATCCACGGTGCAATGGTCGAATACGCGTATCCAGCGTAGTGGGCGTCACCGAGCCCACGTCCATAGGTTACGTAGATCTGCGAGAGCGCGAGCGCGGTCTTGAGATCATGCGGGTGGGCGGCGAGCTTGGCTTGCAAGGCGTGCATTTTGCGCACCTCGGGATTGCTTTCCTTGGGCAAGAACCGTTGCAGCACCTGCAAATCCTGGGTGGGCAGATACGGCGGACTGTAGGGCGGCGGCGGTTCTGAGATCGTCGCCGCGATAGCCCGCGGGCAGCCTGCGCCCATGATGATGAAGAAAATGAAAAGCGCGAGCCACAGTCTGGCTCTGGCCGAAAACTTCACCCGAAGCTGTCCGATTTGAGTCATCGCAGATATTCCTC
>JBOICJ010000366.1:0-3666 GCA_050740035.1 Stenotrophobium sp.
GTGCTGGATTTCTTCGCCGGCAGCGGCACCACGGCGCAGGCGGTGCTGGAACTCAACGCCGAAGATGGTGGCCAGCGGCGGTTCATCCTGTGCAGCAGCACCGAGGCCACAACGAAGGAGCCGGACAAGAATCTCTGCCGAGATGTCTGTGCCGAACGCATCCGGCGCGTGATTGCAGGTTACGGCAGCAAACCCGGCTATACGCTGGAGCAAGGCGGCGAGTTTTCTTATCTGAAACTCGATCGCATGGTGGCGGCCGACGTGCCGTTTGAGGCAACGACTGAACAGGCGTTTCACCTGTTGTGCTTGCAGCGCTTGCACGGCAATCGCCCACTGCCTGCAGGCCGGGTGAAATCTTTGGGCCATGCCGGAGATTTCGAGTTGCTGCTATGCCCGACTGTGGACACAGAAACAATTCAAGAACTGGTTGACTGGCCGCAACGCACAGGCGCAGTGCGACTGGCGGTGTATTCGCCTCGCCCTGCAACATTAGCCGAGCAACTGGCCGCGCGTGGCATTGAGGCCAACTGTTATGGCCTGAGCGATGCGCTGCTACGCGGACAGACTCAGACAGGGAGCAACGCATGAGCCTCAATCTCTATGCAGCTCAGACGGATTCGGTAGAGCCGGAAGCTTTTCAGTCCGGCTTGATTGAGGGCATGACGCGTGCACTGCTGCGTTCACCGGCCCCGCCCTGCTTGTTGCGCGCACCGACCGGCAGTGGCAAAACTTTTGTGATTTCGCGAGTGTTGGAGGCCGTGACCGCAGCACGGCCGACACTATGGCTGTGGTTTGTGCCGTTCATTAATCTGGTGCAGCAAACCGAAGATGCGCTTGCCGCCAATTGCACCGGGCTGGCACCGTTGATGTTGGCACATGGGCGCAATCAGGAACTACGTTCGGGTCAGGTGCTGATGTCCACCGCGCAAGGCGTGGCGAAAGCGCGCGACCGTAGCACCGGCTACAACGCTGATGCTGACGACGATATGCGGACGCTGGCCGCAACCATTGCCCGCGCTCGCATACAGGGACTGAAGATTGGGCTGGTGGTGGATGAGGCTCATATCGGCTTGGACAAGACCACGGAGTTCGGCAAATTCGCGCAGTGGCTCAAGGCTGATTTTCTGATCATGGCGACGGCAACGCCCAAGGATGAGCGTCTGCTGGAATTCTTGCAGCAAGCAGGGATGAGTGCGTTTGAAAGTTTTTCGGCGAGCCGTGACGAAGTCGTGGCGGCGCGACTCAACAAGCGCTACATCGAGGCAGTGGTGTACGACTTGCGTCAGAGCGTGCAGACCGTGACCGACCTGAAACGCACGGTTCTGCGGCAGGCGTGGAGGCGTCACCAAAAGCTCAAGCGACAACTGCAAGCGGCGGGCGTGTCGCTGATGCCGTTGTTGCTGGTACAGGTAGCCAACGGCGATAAGACCGTGGAGGAAGCCGAGAAGGATTTGATGACATTGTGCCAGGTGCCGCCCGCCGCCATTGGCAAGCATTCCTCCAGCGACCCCGACCCGGTGCTGATGGCGGCGATTGCCAATGATGCGAGCAAGGAGGTTTTGATTTTCAAACAATCCGCCGGAACAGGCTTTGATGCGCCACGCGCGTTTGTGCTGGCCTCAACCAAGCCGGTGAATGATCCTGATTTTGCGATGCAGTTTATTGGCCGCGTGATGCGGGTGTCGCGCGCTATCCGTGCCGCCTACCCGAAGACGAAAGAAATCCCGCCAGAGTTGGATACGGCTTACATCTATCTCGCTGATGCCGACGCCCAACGCGGGTTTGAAAGCGCGGTGAGTGCTAGTGGAGCGGTGAAGAGCCAGCTGGAAGGTCAAACCGAGAGGCTGGAAGTCCGGCAGACCACTTCTGGCGCCACGGTATTCACCAACCGGCCCACAGGAAGACCGATTGCCTATGACCTGCCGTTGCCCGATAGCAGTACGCCCACGTTGCTACTGAGCGAAGCAGCCCGCCCCGCGCCAGGTGCACAACGCAGCTTGTTTGGCCAAGCGCTAACCCGCACGGATGATGAACCCCCGGATGAGGTAATACGATCGATACGCACGGCGGCAGAAGCCCAAGCTACTCTGCCTCGCACACGCGAACAGGCAGTGAAGCAACTGGAAACGCGCGGCATTCGCGCTTATCGCTGCAAAACAAATTTGAGGAATCTGCCACGCGCACTGATGCGCGAGCGGCGCCCAGAGCTGCAGCGGATGGCCAATGTTTCGGAAACCGCTGCGACACGGTTACTGTTGCCGGACGAACTGCAAAACATTGCGGTACAGGCGGCGCTGAACCGACTGAAGGAGGACGAGATTCATACCGAGTTGACGCGCGGCACGCGCCACGAAGAGAAAGTGGCGGTGATCACAGATCGCAGCGCGCTGGCCAGAGAAGCTCAAGCCTGCCTGCATTCTTTGCCACAAGTGGAAGAAGAGGACACGAGAATCATCGTGGATGTGCTGTCGCGCCGCCTGCGTGCTCGGATTGATGCGGCTTTCGAGGATACGGAAGAAGAACAACGACCCGATGAGACCAGCCTGCGTCGCTACGCGCGCGACGCGGCACACTGGGTGATTCGTCGTCAGGCAGAGGTCTTGGCAGAGCTCATTCAAAGCCTGATTGCAGAATTCACAGCACTGGAAGAAGCCGATCCGCTACCAGATGTGATGCTGTTTCCCGCTTCGCTGGCATTGCAAGTCTCACGCCGCAACATCTATGGCGTGATGCCGCCATCGGACGATGATCTGGCTCAACTTGCGCAACAACTGCTGCCTGATGAACGTGCCCTGCTGGACGACCATGTGTTAGAGCTGACTGATGGCGAGATTCGGTTCGGTAAATACGATGGCGGCTTGAAACTCAACGGTGAAGAGCGGGATTTTGCCAAGGCACTTGATCGTGCGGGCTTTGTTGAGTGGTGGCATCGAAATCCTGACCGCAAGCATTATGCCGTGCGTCTGGTGCGTGGCGAGCACAAAAATTATTTCTATCCTGACTTTGTGGTTTGTCTTTCGCACGTTGACGGCGAACAGCCACTGCCTCGTTTGATTGAAACCAAGGAGAACGTAAAAGATGCCGCGCGCAAGGCACAGCGTGTGCCCAAGTTCTACGGCAAGGTTTTATTTCTCACCAAAGACCAAAACAGATTACGAATTGTGAACGATGATGGAAGCCTTGGTGGTCAGTTGGATGCCGATGAGCTTTCTCCATTACGGACTTGGATGTGCAAGACAGCGCCTGCCGTGTATTAGAGCAATATATTCCGACCGTAATTGCGTGTGCCCTCGAATTGCTCTTGCCCGCTATGGATGTCTGCGCCCATGAGGTTGTTATAATAGAACATATATTTAATTAAATATTATATAATATATAACAGGCTTGCGGAAAATATAGTTCAGAGCGGGTAGGGGCTAACCCTCGTGAAGAGGTCAAAAATCTACCGCGACTGCTAGTCTTTAGCCATGACCGGCTTTTTCATCCTCCCCGAGTTACCGCCCGATCACGCGCAGGGGCGCGTGTGGGTGGCATATAGCGGCGGGCTGGATTCCACGGTGCTGCTGCATACGCTGGCGAGTCTGCGGCTGCCGGGCCTGCGCGCGGTGCACATTCATCACGGTTTACAGGAGCTGGCGGACGACTGGGTGCGGCATTGTCAGGCGC
>JBOICJ010000367.1:0-2026 GCA_050740035.1 Stenotrophobium sp.
AAGCCGCTCAGATGACGAGTATTTGGCGTTAAACGGGCCGAAAAACGCGTTGATCGTGAGCCGCCATGATTCGTCAGACAGACCCTAGTAAAGGTTCTGGAACACGGCTCTGCCGAACTCACTGGCCACGTCAAAAATTGTCCGCGCTGATCCTCGTCCCCTGCCTTTAGCTACTCGCATCAATCCGCTTTGCTGTGCCTGCTCAAGCTGAGGCCGAAGTGCTTGAGCTTCACGATTGTTAGGATCAAGCATCTGAGCCTGGCCTACGGCCATTACTGCATCTGAGTACCTTAGGCTGTCTGCAAGCAGCATTGCCTTCAACACCCACATGTCGGCATTATCTGGATCGATAGCGATTGCGTACTCTACCACTGGGAGCGCTTCGCCTGGCCGATTTGCCATACCTAATACGACTGCCAGGTTTCGCCATAGATCTGCCGAACTAGGGGACATTTGTGTCGCGCGTTGACAAGCTATAACTGCGTCAGTAGACTTTCCGGCAAATGCAAGCGCGAGCCCCTTGCTCGAAAGTGCCTCGGTTGAATCAGGTTGGTACTTAAGAGCCAGATCATATTCGGCAAGAGCGACTTTGTACTTTTGCTGCTGAGCTAGGCAACTCGCCTTTCGAAAATGTGCATCCCAATGGCTCGGCTCTAGAGCTACAGCACGGCCACAAGCCGCAATTGCCTCATTTATGCGATTCAAACGTTGAAGTACATATGCCCGATCGGCCCAAATCCAGGCCGCACTTGACCCAAGTGCAAGTGCTTTATCCTGAGCAGTTAGGGCTTCAGCATATTTGCCCAGCTTCAGATAAGCCGTGCCTAAGTATCCCCAACCAAACTGCGACTCCGGATCTTCTTGCACGATCTCTTCTAACAAGTTCAGAGCTTCTTCGCTCTTCCCTTCTGCAAGTAGGATTCTTGCTCGCTCGATATTAGAGTTTTCGAGAGTCACTTGCACGCCTCCTGTACAACCAGTCTTACTTGACCTCGCATTGCTCACGTGTCCTGTGTATAAGTCATCTCATAAATCCTGTCGGAGCAGGGTGAGGATGCAGCCGAGATGGACGAAGCCGAGATAGTTGAGCGCATGCCGCTCATAGCGCACCATCGGGCGGCGGAAGTTGCCGAGCCAGGCAAAGAACCGCTCAATCTTCCTGCGGCGGTTGTAGCGCCGCAAGGGGCGTCCATCTTGCGTCTTGGGACGTTTGCGGTTGCGACGTGGGGCGTGATCATCTCGATCCCAAGTGTGGCGAGGTCGACGCCGAGTCCGTCCGCGTCGTAGGCGTGATCCCCGATGAGCCGTTGGAGCATCTGGTCTACGAAGCCGGAATCGATGGTCGGCGCGACGAGGGTAATCTCGTGAGGCGTAGCCGAGGCGGCACACAGGGCGAGAGGAGAACCAGAACGGTCTGCTATTGCCATGAGCTTCGAACCTTTGTCCCGCTTGGCCTTTCCCATACATCCGCCCCCTTTTCGCCACCATGAAGGTGCCGTCAATAAAGCATTCCGAGAGATAAAGGCCACCGCGCTCCTTCAGATCGGTCGCCAACGTCGCCAGGATGTGCTCGAAGGTACCCTCACGAACCCAGCGTTGGAAGCGGCGATGCCAGGCCTGGTATGGCGGATACCGCTCCGGCTCGCCTTGCCACAGGTGCCGTGCGCAGAATCCAGAAGATCCCGTTCAACACTTCGTGACTGCTGCGCCAGGGCCGCCCACGTCCGTCCGCCCGTCGGGCCGATCAACGGCTCCAACACACTCCATTGCCTGTCGGTCACCTCCATTGGTATTGTATCCTCCTTGAGGACACAGCTTACCACCCATTTACGAGATGACTAGTAATCAGTAGTATATGATTAAGAACACTCGCACCTAATCTAAGGAATTCGCAAATTCCGATGAGGTGAATCTATTTCTCATGAAATTCGCGCATAGGGTAAAGTCTGGCGAAGACTCTAACATATATATTACCTCTTGTCAAGCCCAAAACCGGCAAATTGTCTCCACTGCCAAACAGTATTGT
>JBOICJ010000368.1:0-10905 GCA_050740035.1 Stenotrophobium sp.
GCCCTTGGCAATCCTGATAGTAAACCTGCCCCTGCGCAGTCCTTCCACACACGTTGGGATTAAGGTTGTTTTTCCCGATCGCACTCGTGCGCTGTGGTTCAGTTCGAATAGCGGCACCGACGATCAACGTCGAGTTGGAATTAACATCTATGTCATTGTCACCCAATGGAATCTTGAAGCTGCGCGCATAAGTAGTCGTTGGCAAAAGTGCAAGCACTGTCAAGACGACTGAGAAAACCGCAAAATACGGCTTAATTCGATTTATTAGCCTTGAATCTGCAATCAAACTCCCCACCGCAACTGGTTTGCGCATCACTCGCTTCTCCCATGGCTATTTTTGGAATTCAATATCCAGCCTTATCACCCCAGCGTATTCGGTTTCGACGTTTAGTGTCACCATACTTTAGTAAGGACTTCAGTCACACGCTCGCCGCGTACGAAACATCGGCCATACTTGCGACACACTTGCACCACAACGGAACATATTACACTTGAAGGAAGTAGATCCCCATCGTCGGACTGAACAACGCACCGCCACTGAGGGGGGGGGCTCTACCAGGCAGATCAGCCGGGACCGTTTGCTGGCACTCGACCATGGAGAGCCCATCGTTATTGCTGAAGCGCCATCGGGCTACGGCAAAACCGTGCTGGCACAAAGTTGGCTCTTGATGGCCCCCAAAGGCACCTACACCGCTTGGGTTTCCCTTTCGGAGGCGGTGGGTGATCCCACGGTATTTCTGGATCAACTGACGACGGCGCTCACAGAACATAATCCGCAACTTCGTGAAGTGGCACTGGATAATGATGCAAATCACGCCGAATCCTTCACAAGGCTCACCGACCAGTTGATCGATAATCCGCGTCCAGTCTGGCTGGTGCTTGACGACGCACACCATCTAGCCGGAGGCGCAAGCCGAACATACCTGCAGCGTCTCCTTCTTGGAACCAGCAACCATCTCCGCATCTTCATCACTACACAACCGGCCACCCTCGAAGTTGGCCTGGGATCTCTGGCCACGCAAGGAAAAGTCTGCTGGATCCACGCCGACGCACTGGCGTTAAACCGTGAAGAAGTGGAAGCACTGGCAAAATTACGCGGCCAGGAATTAGTACCGACGCAACTGGATTCACTGTTCCAGGCCACTCAGGGCTGGCCGGCACTCATTCAATTGGCTCTGGCAGCGCCGATCGAAAGAGATGCATTTTCCTCTGATAACACTGCAATGTCAGGACCGCTGCGTGAGTATATCTACGAGCGATTTCTCATGCGGCTAGATCATGCAGAACGGGATGCTCTATGGGCGCTGGCCTGTATCGGGAGTGCACCACTATCGCTGTTGAGGATGCTGACTACTACGGAACCAGAAGCTGCGTTTACCCGGCTGTCTTCACTGGGCATCGTGCAAGAATACGGCCCGTCAGACAACCGTTCTCTGCGGCTACACCCCTTATTGCGTGAAGCCGCGCTGCGCTTTTTCACGCCCAAACGTGAATTGGGAAAGGCGCAACATCAGCGAACCGCAGCACTTTGGTATTGGCAACGCGGATTGGGCCCGGAAGCAGTTATCCTCCTGATCGAAGCCGGCCCCTCACATCTGTCAATGGTTCGTGACTGGATCATTGAGCTCGCGCCTACCCTGATCTTCAGCGTTGGACATCACCATACATTGCTGAATCTGGTGGAGCGATGGGAGCACGCGTCACAACTTTTTGATCCGCTACTCGACCGCATCGCTGCATGGGCACTGATTTTTTTGCGCAGGTTCAACATTGCACGTGACCGTATTGACCGGTCCTCTATGACACTGACCGATTGGAGTGACGACCTTCTTCAGCATGCAGTCATGGCAGCACTGCAGGATGACTATGAAACGGGCGGCAGACTCGCCTTTCAGTGGCTCAAGAGTCACCAAAAAGAATCAAGTTTCTATACTGGCGCAGCCTGGACAGTTCACGCTTTCCATCTGAAGTGCACAGGTGATTTTACTGGCGCACGGAAATCATTGCAGGAGGCACACACCCACTTTAATAAAGTCCATTCCAGTTATGGTGCAGCATGGGCCTATATCGTCGGCGCACTGACCCTGATCAAAGCAGGACGACACCGGGACTCCCTTGCTGAAATTGAACAAGGACTGACATGTACCAGCGATGCTCCAGGTCTGGGCGGACAACGCGCCATGTTGCGTGGCCTGGAGGCATTTGTTCGCTATGAACGCAACGAACTACCGGCAACGCGCGCTGCCCTGGATGAAGCACTGCCACTGCTGCCTGATCAAGGTGTGGTCGATACGATCGTCCTGGGTTTTACTGCTGCGGGTCGGCTACGCGCCGCAGAAGGAGACCTCGGGGCGGCACTCGACATACTTTCAGAAGGCGAACGCTCAGGCGCACAGCGTGCGTTTCAACGGCTTTCCTTAAGCCTCTTGGCCGAGCGTGCGCTGTTGCTGGCACGTAGCGGCGCTACTGGTCAAGCCCTGTATACCGCTGAAGCAGCCGGCATCACACTTGAATCTGCATCGTCAGGCGGCTTGGTGGGAGATCGTGCGGGACGCCTGTACGCACGTCTGGCTTTGGCCGCAGGGGAACCTGATCGCACCAAGCAATTACTGACCCCACTACTGGCCCATGCGAGGGCCGCCGGCCAAAGATACAAGCTGTGCGAACTCTTGGCACTCACAGCGCTCGGCGAAGATCTAAGTGGCAATGAAGCAGCCGCGTTCGTGGCCCTGAGTGAAGCACTGGAACTGGGGAGCGTTGAAAAATACATCCGGGTGTTTCTCGACGAAGGGCCTGAACTGCTTGCCTTGCTAAGCCGCTGGCTAAAAGCCCAAAAACCCGTCGCCCAGAATCGCGCTGCAGCCGCCTGGGGTCAATCGATCATCGCCACCCTGGAGCGCACTCCACCACAGCAGGATGCAAGCAGTCATGCACTGATCGAGCCCCTTAATAAGCGCGAAGGCCAAATTCTGGCCTTGCTCAGTCAGGGCCTCAGCAACGCCGAGATTGCTGCGAGATGTTTTCTGGTCGAAGGCACTGTTAAATGGCATCTCCATAACCTTTACGGAAAATTAGGGGTGCGCAGTCGCACGGCCGCGCTACGCGCCGCAAGAGCACACCACCTGTTGGATGCCTAGCCTCCACTGCATAGTCCATGCTGGGGATGGACGATGCATGCAACAGGTCGTGAATTGGCTCTGACGCTCAAGCCATCTTGGCTACACGCTCAGTATCCTCCTCGGTAACAGCATTTGGCATTGTGGACGACGACTGTTGAAGTTGAGCCAGAATCATGCGTGCAGCCTTCTCGGCAATCACCATGACTGGTGCGTTGGTATTTCCACCAATGAGCGTTGGCATGATCGAGGCATCAGCAACACGTAGCCCCATGATTCCTCGCACGCGCAGCGATGCGTCGACCACCGCCATGCGGTCAATACCCATCTTGCAGGTGCCCACTGGGTGATAAATTGTTTCCGCACGCTTGCGGATGTCGGCAACGATCTCCTCGTCGGTTTGCGCCTCGGCCCCGGGCTCGACTTCACCGCCGTGTATATTCCGAAAAGCCGGGGCCGCAAAAATTCTTCGTGCAAGCCGAACCCCATTGACCAGCTCGTTCAGATCATCCTGATGCTCGAGATAATTTGCAAAGATCAATGGATCATCCATTGGATCGGCGGACTTGAGACCGATATGTCCCCGACTTTTTGGTCGCAACTGGCAGACATGCAACGTGCAGCCATATCCGGGAACCAGCTTGCGGCCGTGATCCTTGAGATAGGTGGGTAGAAAGTGAAACTGAACCTCCGGACGTTCCGATTGAGGCGTGAGCTTTGCAAACCCCCCACCCTCGGCAATATTGCTGGCAAGGAAGCCTTGCCGCCGGAACAGATAGCGAAAGAGCCCGACAATGGCACGTGGAATAAATGACAGCGCCAAACCGATTCCTCGCTTGCTGCGATCACGGATCATGACAGTGGCGTCTAGATGATCCTGCAGATTACGGCCCACTCCGGGTAGCTCGTGTCGAACAGGAATGCCATGTTTCACAAGCTCTTCGCGCGGCCCGATGCCTGACAACAGCAATGTTTGCGGAGTGTTCACCGTACCGCCACAAAGAACGATCTCCTGGACACAGCGCAATACCCGGCGCTTTCCATGTTCCTTGGAGACATTGAGCTCAACCCCTACGGCTCGCTTGCCATCCAGCAGTACCCGCGTGACTCTCGCTCCCGTCATGATGGTTAAATTTTGACGGGATTTAGCGCCATCCAGAAATGCACGCGCACTACTCCAGCGCCGGCCCGCTTTCTGCGTGACCTGGTGCAAGCCAACGCCTTCTTGACTGGCCCCATTGAAATCCTTGTTGGCAGGGATTCCAGCTTGCTGCGCTGCCTCTATATATACTGCAGTCAGCGGGTTCGGATCGTGCAAATCGGCAACATTCAGCATACCACCTGTTCCGTGAAATGCATCTGCGCCACGCTCATTGTTTTCATGCGCCTTGAATATCGGCAACAAGGCGTCATAGCTCCAACCTTTGTCTTCAACAATTGCCGCCCAATCGTCGTAGTCGCTCGCATGCCCGCGCATATAAACCATCGCGTTTATAGAACTGCTGCCGCCCAGAGTTTTACCTCGCGGCCAGAATAGCTTCCGCTGATTCAGATTTGGCTCTTGCTCTGTATTGAAGCACCAGTTGTATTTTGGGCTACCGATCAAACCCACCACGCCCAAAGGCGTATTAATCAGGGCGCTCGCGTCTGCTGGCCCCGCCTCAATAAGGCAGACCCTCATTTTGGCATTCTGACTTAGCCGTTCAGCCAACACACACCCCGCAGACCCGGCACCGACTACGATGTAGTCATATTCATCGTTCATGAAGACTCCTCATCTATTCATTCACTGACAGCGCAAGAGCGCTATTAAAACCTGTTGATCTATTGCGCACGACTGACTCAGGTTTCCACCAGATAACTGCGGTCCAGAAACTTGTCGAAATGGACATGATCTGAATCGATACCGGCACCTGCGAATACCTTGAGACAGGCATCAATCATGGGGGGCGGCCCACAGAGATAGGCGTGATGCTCACCCAAACGCTGTCCAAGTACCCGCTCAAAATGCTCAGGAATAAATCCGCGCAATCCACTCCAACTGCCACCCTCGTCCTCGGCCGACAATACGGGAATAAATTCGAATCGAGCCATCCAACTTCGCGCAAGATTTTCGATACGTCCCTGACAATACAAATCGCGCTGAGAACGTGCCCCGAAGAACAGAACGACATCACGCGTAATGCGCTCCATACGCGCCTGCTCCAGAATGGCCAGTATCGGAGCAAGCCCGCTTCCTCCCGCAACACAGATCAGCGGAGCGGTTCCAGGACGCAGCCAAAAATTACCATAGGGCCCATGCCCTTCGAGGCATGTACCGATTTTGGCCTCTGTGAACAACCAGTCGGTAAAGGCACCGCCTTCAACATGGCGGACAAAAAAACTGACCTTATCGACCTTTTCATCTGTACCCGGCGCAGCTGAGAACGAATAACTACGTGTTTCGCGAACACCCTCCTTGACGACTCCCGGGACAAAGATCTCCGCGTACTGTCCGGCGGTATACATCGCAGGTTGTTCAAGACGAACTTCCAGATTCAGGATGTCATGGGTCAAACGGTCGAGCCGGGTAATCTCCCCGGTTGTATGGATAATGGGGTGAGTCGCCTGACTGCCGATGGCAACCTCAACCGTGACATCCGTAAGCGGGACACTTTGACAAGCCAGGATATATCCTTGATCCAGTTCATCTGAGTTCAGGACATAACTTTTGTCCGTCATCTCTTTCACGCGCCCGGAAATCAATTTGCATTTGCAAGTTGCACAGCCACCCACGCGACAGTTATGCGGAAATGCAACTGCTTGATCCAGTGCCGCCTGAAGAATAGTTGTTTTTGAATTGACCTTCAGTTCGAGCCCGGCAGGCGCAATCCGAAGCACCTGATCCGCACTCGAACGCTTAAATAGGCGTGACAGCATGCCGAGTCATCTCCACTGTATTGATAAATATTCTTTATCGCTGTGCAATGCGGCACGCCAAACGATATTTGACGCACCGCATCAGACAAGACCTATTAAGCGGATTGAGTCACTGTGCCGGCTAGCGGAATCTGAGCCGTGCTGCGACCCCGTTCACAGTGTGCATGCGAATGCAGAAATATTTGGCTGCCACTTTCGCTATTCTGCTGCTCAATATAGGGCCATTCTTCAGGCACGCTGAATTGGCGATCCCATTCCAGCACCAGTGGATCCATCACCCTGCGATACAGGGGCGGTACCAGAGTCAGCAGGATCATCGTCAAATAGCCATAAGGCAGCATCGGTGCCTGCGGGTAGGCGCGAAGCTTCCAGAATGCATCCTCACCCTTGGCATGGTGATGAGAATGGCGCGGGAGGTTGTACAAAATCCAAGTGCTCATCCTCTGATTGCAGTTCCATGAATGACGCGGCTCCACTGGCTGCCCCGGGACACGGGCGATGCCGTAGTGCTCCATGAAATTGACGAATTCCAGATAGGCCTTTGCATAGAGTGCGAGCGCCACAAAGACCAATGCACCCGTCCAACCAGCCATATAGATAAACAAGGCCATGAGCGAAAAAGTCATGAGCTGTCCGCGCAACACGCGATTACGCCATGACCAGACTGCCTGTTTTTGCCGCTCCAAGCGTTCACGTTCAAGCTTGAATGCATGGAAAAACTGGCCAACTGTAGAGGTTACAACGAACCAGTATAGATTTTGCCCGCGGCGTGCAGAGGCAGGATCTTCCCGCGTCGCGACATTGCGGTGATGTCCATAAACGTGCTCGACAGAGAACGAAGTATCAAAGCTGAACGCGAGCAACCAGCGTCCAATCAACTGAGCTGATGGACTCCATGTGCGATGTGTCAGTTCATGCCCTACATTTGTACCAATCAGGGCGAAAGTCAGACCCAGTGCAAAGAACGCCGCAATCATCTCCGCAGGTGTGGTCGCAGCACGCGCCGTGAACATGTCATATCCAAGGTGTTGCCCGACAAATAAACCGATTCCAAACGGATCGCCGCTGGAAATATACCAACCATAGGTGACCGCCATGAGCAGTACCAGCGGCAGCGATAGATAGAGAAATGCATCCAGCAGCCAGGTTGCCTGGAACTCAGACTCCTTAAGATCGCGACCCAGTACGAAGTCACCGCCCACGGCCACGACCAGCCATAGAGCCACCGTGCCCCACAGCCATTCACCACCCAGAATCAGCATGGCCAGGAACACAACACCAAACATGGTCATACTGCTGAATTTTAAATATTTTCCAATGGCGTTCATTGCGGCGTCTCCTGACTCTTTCGCTAGAATTTCTCTATTGAGCCAAGATAGTGCAATCAAATTTCAGAATCACCTATCTATCGATAGGATTTTTAATGCCACGATGGAAATATCTGCACCAATAGCGGCAAATCAGCATGGCTGCCACTTACAAGACTTCCAAAACTTTTTTGAACACAGAGTGCGGCACTTGCGGTGCTATGTGTGTCGGGATTCAGCAACCAGAGTCCTGTATGCAATGCAGGCCATGATTCCCATAACCAACAACACACCCACGTAAAACATGAAGAACGCAAGGTTGTTGGTGAGCGGGCCTCCGAAAGCCAGCCCCCTGCTGGCGGGGAACAAGGCATCAAGTGAAGAAGCGACCGTGAATGTCCAGCCCACCACAATCATTCCCCAACTTATGCGTCGTAATGACTTCGCGGCAAATGGCAGCAGTGGCAACAACAAGGCGAATATCCATAAGCTAAGGCCATTGATGACTCCTTCGAGATGTGTCATTCGCCAAGCCTTGATGGTCCCCGGCAACTGATACGCAATATGGCCGGGGAATGGCCAGAGTCGAATCTCGCCAAGCAGAAAAAACAGGAATCCAAAACCGAACAAGCCGCCGACAAAAATCAGCAGCGCGCCGTGACCAATCAGATGTCTTTGCGCATCTTTAATTGGAATGGGCTGTTCCATATTCATCCTACGCGGCGACCTGTTTCATTGTGGGAACTGGCATATCCGGGTGGCTGGTATCCACCAATGGAATCGACACGGACGTCCCATCAGAAGGAAAGCGTGCTATCCATTCGCTGACCCAATCAAGATCGCGCTCGAACCTGGGACTGTGCCAAGGAAGCAGTGCACGCAGTAGATAGGGACCGACGTGACGCATAAACCCCGTGATCTCCGCAGCAAGGAGCAAGCGTGATCGCCAGCTGGACCAAAGGCCGTCCTTCTTGAGCATCAGCTTGTATCCGCGCATTGAAAATCGCATCACATCAAATGAACCGTGCAAAACACCAATTACTCTTGTGAAATAATTTCCACAAACTGCCTGATATGTATCAAAGGCAACGGTCTTATGTTCGGTTTCCTCAACCATGTGCCACAGGACAAATGAAACAACCCGGTTGTCAGCCCCAGAAAACAGTGCTCGCCGCTCTCCGATTAGCCAGCGGGTCACGCCCATCGTCATCGATTCGAAACCGGCGGTATAGGCAAGGCGTCTCGGCAATGAAAGCTCGGCGAGCCGCGCATAGGATTTCTCCATTTCCGTTTCAATTCCAGCCAGTTCGGGATAGCCGTTGGCTTTCAAAGTATCGTTGAAACGTCGGTGTGCACGAAAATGCTGTCCCTCTTGCGACATGAATGCTTCACCATCGGCACGCAGCACCGGATCATCAATTTTTTGCAGAGCCTCTCGTAGTGTGCGGATCAGAAACGGTTCGAGATAAGGCATGGTGAGAGACCCCCCATTCATCATGTGCGCAAGCTCAGGCTTTCCGGGAATCCAGTGTGGCTGGATATCATTAGGAAACTCGAACGGGATACGCCGGGTCACGATCTTCGACAGCCTTGCTATAGTCATCTGATACCTCCTGCCTCGCTCACACGTTTGTCGTAACTTACCGCCTCACTCCATTTAATCCGCACGCCCAATTTTCACGTCGGCTTTGAGACCTGTAATAAGGGTTTCAATCATCAACGGCGCTAGCTCATCGAAGCTGCGTCCCATGACAAACTGTCCGGCGACCTGCAATGACACCAATCCGTGAGCGCCGCTCCAGAACAGGTGACTCGCACTTTCAGGATCCACCCGCAGGCTCAGGCCCCCAGACCGCTCAGCTTCGCTGACAACGCGCGTACAGAGACCGAGTGCGTCACGCTTAGCCGCAGTTAGTTCTGATGAAGGATTCAGATCGTCGTCGCCGATTTCAAAAAACATCAGCGCGTAGCGATCCGGCATCTCAAGCGCCGCATCCATGTAGGTACGCGCCAGCTTGCGCAGCTGCTCGATAGGATTCGATATACCAGCAATCGCATCAGACATGCGCTGTTCGATCCAGCGGAATGCACGTGCACGCAAAGCCGTGAGCAACTCGTACTTGCTCGCAAAGTAGCGGTAGGGTGCCGAGTAGCTGCAATCGAGCTTCGACGCAATGCGGCGGAAACTAACGGCAGAGATACCACCTTCTTCGAACAGCACCATAGCTGCGTCGAGAATTTCTTCGCGACGCAGTTCTATCCGTTCTTGTGTGTATGCAATACGTGCCATTCGTCAAAGTTAATATAATTAAATTAACAATGTCAACTTAAACTGAAAATGAACCCCCGCCTCGCATGACCAGCGACCTGTGCCTCACTATCCAAGCAGAACCGGCACCCAGTGATTGATCAGTGCACCACCAACAATCAACCAGCAGAACAGGATTAGCCCCAGCAGCAATGGCTTGAGACCCGCCTTGCGAATATCGCTCAGGTGGGTCGTGAGACCCAGCGCTGCCATCGCCATGCCAAGCAGGACAGTGTCCACCGCGGTCGCTGCCCCCACCACAGCGGTTGGCAGCATATGCAGTGAGTTGAACAGCACGACGCCGATGAATCCAAATGCGAACCATGGCACCGCTAATCCGGAATTCTGTTGCGTATGGCCCGGCGCGTGCCGATGCCTGTGGCCACGCCCCAGCACCACCGACAGCATGATCAGGAATGGCGCGAGCATCATGACGCGCACCATTTTTGCAATCACAGCAGTGCCAGCGGTTTGTACGCCCACCGAATTCGCGGCAGCCACCACCTGGGCCACTTCATGAATGGTAGAGCCCATGTAAATGCCGAATCCGCTGTCGCCACCCGTGATCAGATGCCAGTGCTGATTAAGATCAAACAGAACTGGGTATAGGAAAATGGCTAGCGTGCCGAACCCCACGACTGTCGCCACGGCGAGAGTGACCTGCTCGGCACGAGCACGCACTACCGGCTCGGCAGCCATCACCGCAGCCGCACCGCAGATTGAACTGCCGACTCCGATCAGCATCGCGGTTTTGCGATCCAGCCCCAGCCAACGGGGACCGATGAAGCACGCAAGTGTAAATGTCGAACCCAGCACCAGCGCATCGATGGCAACGCCGGCTATGCCGACATGACCAATGTCCTGTACGGTCAGCCGCAGACCATAGAGCACCACGCCGAGTCGCAGAAGGTTCTGCTTGGAAAAGCTGACGCCGGCACCAGTGAGCGCAGCAAATCGTGGGTAGACCGTATTGCCGACCAGCATGCCCATGACGATAGCCAGAGTCAGCGCGCTGAATCCATGACTTTGCAACCACGGAATCTGCCCCAGCACCATTCCGATCGCGGCCAGTACCGCGCAGATTGCCAAGCCCGGAAGCAGGCCGTGCAACAATCGCGTGTCATTGTCGCCAGGAACCAATGTGGGCACCGCTGTTGTCATGCTCATGTTCATGCCTTTATGTCCGGTGAGTACGGGAGGCAATTTAGTGATCGTCTGATGAGCTGTCTAACGGGTTATTTGTTTAATATATAGC
>JBOICJ010000369.1:0-2147 GCA_050740035.1 Stenotrophobium sp.
GCCGAGTACGATGCGGCCGCGCGGTGTGTAGCGGATCGCGTTCGACAGAAGGTTCTGCACGATGCGGCGCAGCAGATCCTCATCGGTGTGCACGACGGCGTGCGTCCGCAAGTAGTGCAGTGCAAGGCCGCGCGATTGCGCGAGTACGCCGAATTCTCGCGCGAGTGTTTCAAGCAGGCTGCCGAGTCTGAGGTCGCGATGCTTTACTTCGAGCGTTCCGGATTCGAGGCGCGAGATGTCGAGCAGCCCGGTTAGTAGTGCGTCCTGCGCCGATAGGGCTTCGTCAAGATTGTCGATCAAGGTCTGCGATTCGCTGTCGTTGCCGCGATTGCGCAACGCCGAGATGAACATGCGTGCGGCGTTGAGCGGCTGCAGAAGATCGTGCACCGCGGCGGCGATGAAACGTGTCTTGTATAGGTTGGCGCGCTCGGCCTCGCCCTTGGCCAGCGCCAGGTCATGCGTGCGCGTCTCGATGCGCCGCTCCAGCGTGCCGGCCAGCGTGCGCAGGTCGCGCGCGACGGTCTTGTATTGGGTGATGTCGGCGTAGCTGGTGACGAATCCGCCGCCTGGCAAGGGATTACCGCGAATCTCCAACACTGTGCCATCAGGGCGTTCACGTTCGTGCAGATACGGCGTGCCTGCACGCAGATGTTCAAGACGGCGGCGGATTGCGCCCTCCTCATTGCCGTCACCAAGCAGCCCGCGCTGCGCATTGAAGCGGAACAGGTCCTCGATCGGCCGGCCGACCTGCATCAATTCCGATGGATAACGAAAGAACTCGACGTAGCGACGGTTCCACGACACCAGCCGTAGCTCGGCGTCGATGACGCTGACGCCCTGTGGCAGATGTTCGAGACTGGCACTCTGGCCGAGTGCCGAGCGACGCGCTGCCTCGACGACACCGTCCTGCGCTGTCCGCAGGGCCGCAGCGTGCTGCTTGACCATCTGTTCGATTTCTTCGCGGCTGCGCCGGCGCAGGCTTGACAGGCGTAACCGACTTTGCACGAACATTGCCAGCAGGAGCAGTCCCAGCCAGACACCGCCGCCAGCGATGCGACCGGCGACCAGCGCCGGCCCGGTGTCCTGCAGCAGGTGCAGGGTCCAGCGCTCACCCGGCAGCGGTAGATGCTGCCAGAGTACGTCGTAACGATGTCCCTCCGGCCCGATGAAGCGTAGGCGGGTGGCATCGGCATCGTTAGCGGAATTGGCACTATCCGGCAGGCGCTGCTGCGGTGCGAGCGGTTGCAAGGGCAGGTCACCGTATTGCCGCGTTCGGGCGATCTGCTTGGCGTCGTCTGCGCTCAGGGTATGCAACTCGCGGTAGCGCCAGGCCGCGCGATTGGCAAGGAATACAACTCCATGCGCGTCGCTGAGGAAGATCAGGTTACGGCTGTCGGCCCACTGTGCTTCAAGCTCGCGCAGATCGAGCTTGATGACGACGACGCCCAGCACGGCTCCACCGACCCCATGCACGGCTTCAGAGATAAAGTAGCCCGGAACGCCGGTCGTCGCGCCGACGCCATAGAAGCTGCCGTGGCCATTGGTGACAGCCTCCTGGAAGTAGGGACGGAACGCGTATTGGTAGCCGACGTTGCTGCCCGGCAGATGCCAGTTGCTGGCGGCGACGCTCAGACCGCTGCGATCAATCAGCGTCAGCGTAGACGACTGCGTGATGCCATTGACTTCCTCTAGCCGGCGATTGAGGCGAGCCTGTGTCGTCTTGTCGAGCCGGCCGGACAGTGCCGCGCGCAACTCTGGATCAAGCGCGAGCACTGCTGGCAGGGTGCGATAGCGGTCGACGTAGCGGCGCAGCGAGTCGGCGTAGAGTCCTAATTGCTCGTTGGCCTGCGCAACATTTTGCGCCAGCGCGCGCTGCGTGACGATGTGTCCAGCGACGAGACCGCAGGCCAGTGTGCCGCCGATCAGCAGCACTGCCTGGGCCAGCGTCTGCCGCGACGCCCGCAGCCGTGCCTTCAGCGACCAGCGCATCGGCGAGCCCGCGGCGACATTGGCATTGCGAATCGCATACGACATTATCGCACCGTCGCCCCAGTTTCGGCGCCTACCGTAGCCCTAAGGTGTTATTGGAATGGCTGCTGTGTCCTGACATTCTCGAAGCTCACCGTTACGTGGTGTTGGAGCACACG
>JBOICJ010000370.1:0-3198 GCA_050740035.1 Stenotrophobium sp.
CGATTCCGGCGGTCATCGCCTACAACTATTTCACGCAGAAAGTGGATCGCATGGAGTCGCGTTACATGACCTTCTCCGAAGAGATGATCGGCATCATCGACCGCAGCCTGCGCAGCACCGCCGGAAAAGCCTGATGGCCAGGCGCAAGCTCGCATCGGAGATCAACGTCGTTCCGTATATCGACGTGATGCTGGTGCTGCTGATCATTTTCATGATCACCGCACCCTTGCTGACCCAGGGTGTTGAAGTCGATCTGCCCAAGACCACGGCGCAGACCATCGCCCAGCCGGAAGAACCGCTGACGCTGACGGTGGATGGCCAGGGTGCATTCTTTCTCAGCGTCGGCAAGACGCCCGAAAAGCCGGTGACGGCCGATGAGATCGTGCGCGACGTCGGCATCGTGATGAGGAACAAGCCGGAGCAAATGGTGCTGGTCAACGCCGACAAGCGCGTGCCGTACCAATATGTCGCGGAGGCGATGTCGATACTGCAACAGGCGGGGGTTCCCAAGATCGGCTTCGTCACTAATCCCGCGGACATCAAGCCCTCACAAAAATGACGCTGCGAGTCCGTTATATTTTTGCTGCGCTGCTGCTGCATGCGGTGTTGTTCCTGTTCCTGTTCGTCAGCGCGCATTTCAATCACAAAATGCAACCGCCGGCGGTCATAGAGGCCGTGTTCGTTCAGCCCGAGCAAGGCCGTGCGACGCCCAATCCGAATCTGCCGCTGCAAGAAGAGAAAAAAAAGCAGGAAGAAATCCTGCAAAAAAAGCAAGAACAGCAAAAACTGCTGAAACAGCAGCAACAGGCGTTGCAGGAGCAGAAGCAGCAGCAACTGCAAGAGCAGAAAAAATTACAGCAGCAGAAAATCCTGGAACAGCAGAAGGCCGAAGCGCAGAAAAAAACCCAGGAAGATCAGCAGCGCAAGAAGGTCGAAGAGGCCGAGCGCCAAAAAGTGATCGAGCAGCAGAAGCTGCTCAAAAAGCAGCAGGATGATCTGGCCAAGGCGCTGCAGCAAGAGCAGCAGAAACAGATGGAACAAGAGGCCAAGCAGCTCGCCGAGACTCAGCGCAAGCAGCAACAGAAGGAAGAACAGCAGCGCATCGCCAATCTCAAGGCGCAGATGAATCAGGAGCAGCAGGCGCGGCTCGCCGCTGCGCGCAAGCTGCGACAGGCGACCTGGGCCGACAAGATCGCGGCGATCGTCCGCAACAATTGGACTAGGCTTCCTAACTCGCCGGATGATTTCCAGTGCACGGTCAAAGTGCAACTTTTGCCCGGCGGCAGTGTCGTAAGCGCCAAGGTCATCGAGAGTTGTGGTAATGCCGGACTGGATGCTTCGGTGGAGCGCGCGGTGCTCAAATCAGATCCGTTGCCGATGCCGGATAATCCGGACGACTTTGATCGCAATCTGACATTTATTTTTCAGCCGCATAACTAAAATAGCGTGTTCAGTGCATAATATCTTCCGCCATTGTTGTTTTATATAATATACTTTTAAATTATTGTATAGCTGATAACAAATTACGCCGTCTCACAGATTTGAGACGGATGCAGAGGTTAGTGATGCACCTGAAGCACTGGTTGGGCCTGTTCTTACTGTTGGTGTCGGTGACTGCACGGGCGGATCTTGAGGTCACGGTCAGCGGAGGCGAAACGGGTGCGCTGCCGATTGCAATCGTGCCGTTTGCGGATTCCACCGGTACGAATTTCGATATCGCCAAGATCATCGAGGCCGATCTGACGCGGACCGGCCAGTTCAAGACGCTGCCGCGCACCGACATGCTGGCCACGCCCTCGCAGCCTTCGCAGATCAACTACGCCAACTGGCGCCAGGTCAACATGGACAATCTGGTGATCGGCCAGTTGACCAAGGACGCGAACGGCAGGATCAAGGCGCGTTTTTTCCTGATGGATACGCTGCGCGGACAGCAGGTGCTGGGTTTTGACATGCCGGCGGTGACGCCCGATCGCATGCGTTCCATCGCACATCAGATTGCCGATCTGGTCTACCAGAAGCTCACCGGTATCAAAGGCGATTTCGACACCAAGATTGCGTATATCACTGCGACCGGCATGGGCGTGTCGCGCGCGTTCTCGCTGGTGGTTGCCGACGCCGATGGCTATGCGCCGCATGTACTGGCCACTTCGCGCGAACCCCTGGTCTCGCCGGCGTGGTCGCCGGATTACACCAAGATCGCCTATGTCGGCTTCGATCACAGCCAATCGGCGATCTACGTCCAGACGCTGGCAACCGGCAAAGTCAAGAAGCTGATCTCCGAAAAGGGCATCAACGGCTCGCCGGCGTGGTCGCCGGATGGCCGCAAGCTGGCTATTACGCTCTCTTTTGAAACCAACCCCGATATCTACATCATCGATCTGGACAGCGGTGCGCGCCGCCGGCTGACGACGCTCTATTCGATCGACACCGAGCCGGCATGGTCGCCGGATGGCCAGAACATCGTTTTCACCTCCGATCGGGGAGGACAACCACAAATCTACCAGATGCCGGCTGCCGGGGGTGACCCCAAGAGGCTGACATTCCAGGGCAAGCAAAATCTTCGCGCCAGCTACTCGCCGGATGGAAAATCGCTGGTCTTGGTCAATCTCACCAATTCAGTCTATCGTATCGCCCTGTTGGATCTGGCGAGCGGCAGCATGCAGTACCTCTCGGACGGGCCGCTCGACGAAAACCCTGGGTTCTCACCAAACGGCAATGTCATCATTTACGCCACACAGGACGGTAATGGAGCGGAGCTTGCTACGGTAAGTCTGGATGGCCGGGTCAAGCAACGTATGCACCAAGCTGGTGGCGACGTACGTGAGCCGGCGTGGTCGTCTTTATCCCCTTAATGCTGTATCCACACATAGTGACAACGGAGTGATGCAAATGAACAAGAAATATCTGATTGCCTTGGTTGCCGCTGTAGCCCTGGCGGGCTGCGCGTCGAATGGAACGAAGAATGGCAGCGGTGGCGCTGCAGGTTCCGAAGGTGCAAACGGCATGAACGGAAATGCCAACGGCGCGCCGTCGGCGATTGGTGGCGACGCCGCCGCCGCACAGGCTGCTGCGTTGGAGCAGAACAAGATTTACTTTGCCTTCGACAGCACCGACATCAATGCCGATGGCGAAAGCATCGTCAACGCCTACAGCAAGTATCTGCTGGCAAATCCGACCGCAAAAGTGCGTCTGGAAGGT
>JBOICJ010000371.1:0-1831 GCA_050740035.1 Stenotrophobium sp.
CCGTAGTCGAGCGCCGCCTCGGCGCCGATCAGCACCTGGCCGGATTTCTCCATCACCTTCGGGTCGCGGTACAGCGCGCTGATCAGGTGGCCGGTGAACTCCGGGCTCTCGGCGATATCCCAGAAGCCGGCGTACTTCTGCGGCTCCGAGTCCATCACGCGCTTGGTGCGGTCGGTCTTGAGCATGCCCATCCAGATCAAGAACGCGGCGACATTGCACGGCTTGAAGTCCACCGCCATGTCCTTGGCGAATTTATCAACGCCGGCCTTCTGCGCGCCATAGCCAGGGCCGTGCATGTAGCAACTCGCGCCGAACGAAGAAGTGAAGGCGACGACGCCGCGCTTGTTGGCGACCAGCAGCGGCGCCGCGTAGTAGCTGGCGACGTAGCCGGAGCGCAGGCCGACGTCGAGGATATTCACCAGGTCGAGCGTCTTCTGCCAGAACGGGCCCGGCACGATCAGCTCGTCGTGAATCACGGTGGCGTTGTTGACCAGAATATCGAGCTTGCCGTGCTCCTTTTTCACACGCTCGAACAGCGCCTTCACCTGCGCGTCATCGCCGTGATCGACACTGACGGCGATGCCCGTGCCACCCGCTTTTGTGATCGCGTCGGCGGTGGCGTGGATGGTGCCCGGCAGCGGTGCGTCGCCTTCCTTCTGCGAGCGGCCGGTGACGTAGACCGTGGCGCCCTCCGCCCCCAGCGCCAGTGCAATGCCCTTGCCCGCGCCGCGCGACGCCCCAGTGACCACGGCCACCACGCCCTTGAGTTGCTGGTTCATGCTGTTCTCCTCATTAGATTTCTATGAGGGGAAACTTGCCAGCTTTGGCGGGAGCAAAAATCGTCCGATTACATGAGGTGGCGTCTTGTGGCCTGAAAAAAGTTTTGAGGCTTGATGGCATCGCGCGGCGGATTGAACGCGCGCGGTCAGGGTACTTCTGCCATGCGGAGGATTTGTGCGCTGTTGTCGGGCAATTCTTGAAAAGCGTCGCCACAAAGCAGGCAGATAAGGGGTGCATATTCACTGACGATGTCGCGTCGCCGAACTACTCGGCCTTCAAAGGTCCGGCGACCTTGTAAGTACTGAGGACGATGCCGGACGGGAGTGCATTCGTTCTGACAAGTTCGAATGAGCGTGGCGGCGTTCCCTCCGCAAAGAAACGCTTGCCCGTGCCCAGCAGGAGCGGATAGACGATCAGCAGGACTTCATCCACCAGCCCATGTTCGAGCAGCGTGGATGTCAGCGTGGAGCTGCCCCAGAGGATAAGGTTCGGGCCGTCCTGCGACTTGATGCGGCGAATGCCTTCGACAATGTCCGGACCAAGACCCTCGAACGGACCCCATTCAAGGCTTTCCGGACGGTGGGTTGCGACATATTTGGTTGCCGCATTGAGGCCGTCCGCCATTGGACTGCTTGGCGCCTTTGGCCAGAAGCTCGACCACATATCGTAGGTGCGGCGTCCAAGCAGCAGATCGAATATCCCGCCATGCGCGGCGAGGACTGCGTCCCGGCCAGCGGGGGTCCGATAGGGCGCAGTCCAGTCGCTGTAGGGGAAATTGTCTTCGCCGGAGGACTGGATCACGCCATCCAGCGAGATGTGTTCGATGATTTTGAGCTTTCTCATTTGAACCGTCGTGTTCTGAGTTTGGAGTTCCTATTCTGTTGGCAGCTTCAGCGTGCGTCAGGCGGGGGACGAGGCGGCACTCTTTGATTTCTTTTTGGCGGCGATCTTCGCCTTAAGGTTGTCCTGGAACTCGCGTCGTTGCCTGGTGATCTCGTAAAGTACGATCCCAGACGACGTACCGAGATTCAGGCTCTCGATAATTCCGAAC
>JBOICJ010000372.1:0-1750 GCA_050740035.1 Stenotrophobium sp.
ACTCTGCGTGGCCTGCGGTACCGCGGGCTACTGGCTGCGCGGCAGCGGCAGCACGATGGTGCCGACCGAATTGGTGGCGACCTGGGCCAACGAGGCGCGTGCACAGCGGCAGGAGCTGATCAAGACGCGTGCCCTGACCGAGGAAAATACCCACGCATTGGCGCGTCGCATCGCCTTGATCCAGGCGCAGATGATCCGTCTGGACGCGGCCGGACAAAGAATGGTGCAGATCGCCGGACTGAACAGCGGCGAATTCGATTTCAAGGATCCACCGCCGGTCGGCGGCCCGGATGAGCCGGCGGCGCCCTGGCAGCCGCAGATGGGCAGTGTTTCCGATGCGCTCGACCATTTCGACAAGCAGGTCGCGGATCGCGAAAGGCAGATGAGCGTGCTGGAGGATTTGCTGCTGGCCGGTCGTCTGCAGAAGGAGGTTCGACCTTCCGGCTGGCCGATCGAAAGCGGCTGGATTTCGTCGGGCTACGGTTGGCGCACCGATCCGTTCACAGGGCTGGTGTCCCTGCATCCGGGGATCGATTTTGCCGCCCCCAAGGATTCGCATGTGATGGCGGTCGCCACCGGGATCGTGATCGAAGCCGGCGAACACAGCGGGTACGGAAACCTCGTCGCTATCAATCACGGCAACGGCTATGTCACCCGCTACGGTCACAATGACAAGATTCTGGTCAAGGTCGGGCAAAAAGTAATCAAGGGCCAGACCATCGCATTGCTCGGCTCCACCGGCCGCTCCACCGGCCCGCATGTGCATTTCGAAGTCTTGTACAACGGCACCATAGTCAATCCGCAGCAGTACATACAGGCTGCGCAATAGCCGTCTTGCGGCGATGCCGATCGCTTGAGTTTCGGCATCGCGCCCCCACAAGGCATAATATCGCCCTGTCCGCGGGCCCTGCCCGTGCTTCTCCAGCCGCAAGCGATGCGGCCTCAAGCAAACAATAACTATGTTCAATGACATGCTGGCTCGTGTTTTCGGGAGCCGCAACCAACGCATCCTCAAGCGCCTCAACAGCTTCATTGCCCAGGTCGGGTCGCATGAAACACGTTATGCGGCAATGAGCGACGAGGAACTGGCACGGCAGACGCAGGTGTTTCGCGAACAGTTGGCCGCCGGTACGTCGCTGGAGCAGATCAAGCCGGAGGCCTTTGCGGTTGTTCGCGAAGCCGGTAAACGCGTACTGGGCATGCGTCATTTCGATGTGCAGCTGATCGGCGCCGCGGTGCTGCACGAAAGCAAGATTGCCGAAATGAAGACCGGCGAGGGCAAGACCCTCGTGGCGACGCTGGCGGCTTATTTCAACGCCCTGCCGGCCAAGGGCGTGCACATCGTCACCGTCAACGACTACCTGGCCCGGCGCGACTCCGAGTGGATGGGCAGGATTTTCCGTTTCCTCGGCCTGACGGTGGGCGTGGTCTATTCCGGCCAGACCCAGGAAGAAAAACGCGAGGCCTACGCCGCCGATATCACCTACGCGACCAACAATGAGCTGGGATTCGACTATCTGCGCGACAACATGGCGTTTGCGCTGAGCGACAAGACCCAGCGCGGCCATCACTACGCGATCATCGACGAGGTCGACTCGATCCTGATCGACGAGGCGCGCACGCCGCTCATCATTTCGGGCGCCGTGGGCCGCGACACGTCGACGCCGTTCGCGCAGTACAACGTCCTCGTCCGCAACCTCGTCAACAAGCAGCTGCGCGTCACCAACGAGCTCGTCGCCGAGGCCGAGAA
>JBOICJ010000373.1:0-4263 GCA_050740035.1 Stenotrophobium sp.
GGCCTGCAGCCAGCAAAGGGTTATGGGCGAGTGTTTACCGGTGGCGTATCGACCAGTGATGTCCCGGGTCGCGACCACATTGGCGCATGGTATGACCCTATCAATAAGCGCTATCTCTTCGTGAGCGAGCCTTACGAAGCCGCAGCCCAATCGTCTGCATCAAAGCGTGACACCTGGGCGCGAGCGAACGGGATTGAAATCGCGCGGCCTAGCTGGCCAGGCATGTACAACCCCGATGGTGGGAGTCAGATCTACCTTTTCTCCCAGATCGGCCGTGGCGTACCTCTGGATGGTATCGTCGCTAGTCTCAATCGACTGCCGGCACCAATCGTCGAGACCACATGGAACGGCACGTCGGCTGAAGCGAAGCCGATCTTCTTCTCTCCTAGGCATGGGGAGTCGGCGAAACCTAAATCTGTCCATCGCGCCACCACGGAATCTACAGTCAATCAAAGACGGCGCGACATGCACTGGGGCCGAAAGCTGCTTGTCATGGGCATCAACCATCTGGTTGATCAGAACCTCCTATCGCTGGATGGAGCGGGAGGAGAGAAAGGTTCCTGCGAAACTGTGATTACTGGCCGACGCTCAATGATTATTTGGGCTGATGTTGGATTTCGGGAGGTTCGCATTTCGATTTGGTGGGATTACGATCACTCACGGCATCCGCAGGCCAATTTGAAAGGCAACTCACGTGAGTCGTTTGAGGGCAGCAGCCCGCTTGCGAAGAGGAGTCGCTACAAACATTTTGTCGGCGCCACGGCCTCTGGATGGATTGAGCGCGAGAATGGCAAGTACCTTCAAGGAAAAGGGCGCAGTGGAATTTTCGATCTGTATCTGCGACAGGACTCAGCGGCGGTAATCGCTTCTGCGACCGGTCAGCAACCTAAGGGGTTTCTCCCTGAGGGGAAGTTCATGATGTGATGCTTCACTGGTTAATGAAGGCATCCCAAAAAAATTTCCAAGGAGTTTGTCCTCCCAGCGTGAGTTGGGAGGGTTTTCCCAAGGCCCGGCAATTGGCGCTAGGTTGTACTCGAGGGAGAAAACGCTGACGTCGGCCAAGCGTCGAAGGCGCTAGATTTGAAGGGGTAATTGGTAAATGAGGAGAGCCATATTGCTGTTCTCATTTCCCAAAAATGTCCTTATTAATATAGTTCTATATGGCTGATTTTAGTTAAATTATTTTAAATTTTTGCAATTTAATTTCTATCGCTTAATCTAGATCAACACCTGTAGATCTGATTAAGTGATCGTGCTGATTCAATTTGGGCACGGAAATGGATACGAAAATTATTGTGGAAATGGCGATGCAGGTCATCGAAAGGCTCGCACGGCTTTCACCAACCGTTTGCGTTGTTGTTGTTTGTGTAATGGCACTGGCTGTTGCCTATAAGGCGCTTGGTGTCGCTGAAAAGTCTCTTCAGAAAGGCAAAGACTAGGGGCATGTGATGAGTCCTTGGTCTAGTTTCCCGAACTGGTGGGTAAAGGCGAATCTAAAAAGCTTCGTGGCTGGCCCAAAGGCGGGCCATCACATGGCTGCCCTTCGGGTCTATCTTGCGATTGCGCTGAATTCGGATTTCGACACTAAATTCGCCGAGATATCCATTTCCGATCTTGAAGAGGTAACAGGCCTATCTCGCCCCATGGTTGTTCGTGGGATCAAAACTGCAGAAGAAATGCAGTTGCTAATTGTGGATCGCGAGAACCATCGGCACGGCTACACAATGGCGACCTCAGCTGACAGCAAAGGCTTCGCAAAACTTCCTAAGCAAAAGCTCAAGGGCGTTCTTAACAGGTTGCCTGCGCGCGGGTATCACGCATTAGATGCACTTAAGTTATACATCACCTTGTTGACCGTGCGCCCAAATAAGTCTGCTGTTGTGCAAATTGGGCATACGCGCATTCTCGAGTGGACAGGTCTCCAGCCCAATCGGGTTAGGGCGGCTATTGATGTGCTAATCAATCATGGCCTCGTCCACCTGGATTTGTCGGAGGTTGAGGATAAACGGCATCGGCACAATCAATATGAAATTCTCGGGTTGAATTTGGCGGGTTCGAAATTGGTAGCCGCGCAGAGCGTAGATGCGTCATCGCTGTTCTCTGCAATTGATATCTAACTAGCCATCTTGCCAACGCAAAGTTGCAGTATCAGCCCGCATTCTCGAACATCCTCTAGCTGCCTCAATAAATAAAACTAAAGGGACATTCCGTGTATCTCGCAAGCCTCGAAGTAACTGATTTTCGCAGCCTGAAAAAACTTGAAGTTAGATTTCGCAATGGTCTCAATGTACTTATCGGTCCAAACAATGCCGGTAAAACTGCGATCGCAGACGCGCTTCGAGTGCTGCTATCTACGGGCGAAGAAGGGGCGCTTCGAATGTCGGATTTTGATCTCCGCATTGACGGTGGAGTTGCGGCCACGCAAGCAGAATTCAAATACATATTCCACGGCCTGACTCCGGATGAGGAAGCGGACTTTCTGCCGGCATTGAAGCCCTGGATCAACGACGGGGTGCCTTCCTATGAAGCGCACATCAGCGTTCGATACGCAAAGGTTGATGACGGCGGCCGGCTTCGGGTAAAGAGGTGGTGCGGCGCTCATGAGGAGAATGCAGTTACTGCAGAAATGCTCGAGGACTTACGGGCTATCTACCTTCCGCCACTGCGAGATCCAGCGCAGGGATTAAAGCCAAGTCGCGCGAGCCAATTGTCCCGCTTGGTGCAGAGATTATCTAATGAAGCGAGTCGAAAAGACGTAGTGGATGCGCTTGCAAAGTTCGATGTTGAGCTTAAAGGTAAGGCCCCGATCTCGGACACGGAAAAGGCGGTGAATAGCCGCCACAAAGCGATGCTCGGAGATATCCTGAGTCAGAAGCTTGGCATAGGCTTGGCGCCAAGTGACTTCCAGAGATTGGCAGCAAGGCTTGCGTTAGAGGTTGATAGTCTTGAAGTTGAGCAAAACGGCCTTGGCTTTAATAATCTGATTTATATGGCCGTTGTCCTCAGTGAATTGTCGATGAATAACGACGCAGCATATTGCGCGCTTATTGTCGAAGAACCGGAGGCGCATCTTCATCCGCAGCTCCAAACCATTCTGCTTGAATACTTGAAGGCTGTAGAGAAGCCAGAACCTGGAGAGAAGGCAGTTCAGGTGTTTGTGACGAGCCATTCTCCAAACTTCGCAGCGTTGGCCGATATCGATTCGTTGGGATGTTTCTATCGTGCAGATGCAGAGGTTGAAGCATTCTTTCCGAGAGAAGTCACTTTCGAAAAGGCAAAGAAAGAGAAACTGCAGCGCTATCTAAACGTTACTCGCGCGGATGTATTTTTTGCGAGGCGCATTATTTTTGTAGAGGGTGCAGCCGAACTTTTCATTGTGGATGCGCTGGCTAGGGCATTGAGTTTTGACCTTCGCAAACATTCAGTCAGCCTTATAAGTGTGGATGGTCTAAATTTCGACGCCTTCATTCCTCTATTTGGTGAGAAGGCACTCAAAGTGCCTGTGGCTATTATCACTGATGGCGATCCTCCGAAAGCTTACCCGAAGGTAGGTGAATCGCCGGATCGATCCGCCGCTGCAAAAGTTATCGCAGCGAGTACAAACAAGTATGTCTCTGCATTCTTTGCGATGAAAACGCTTGAGTATGACCTTGCTCTGATCCCTAAGAATCGCCCAACGATGCTTTCGGCCTTGAAAGACATTCACCCTGGAATCGGAGCGAGCCTCGAAGCTGACGTTGAAAAGGCTTCGGAAGATGAAAAAGCGAAGGTGCTCTACCAGGGGATGTTTGAACGCGGATCAAGTGGCAATGTTCAGAAGGGAGCTTTTGGTCAGGCATTGGCATATTCAATATCGGAGTTAAAGCTGCCAATCGAGGCCCCGCAGTACATCAAGGATGCGCTGACTGCTATGACGAAGGTCTAGCGTGGATTTCAAACCTACCAGTGAACAAAAGGCAATTATTGAGGCCGACCTGTCCTCGCAATGCGTTATCGCATGTCCTGGAAGTGGTAAGACGGCCACCGCCGTGCGCAGGTTGCTTGAATTGCGAAGGAGGTTGGGTAGAAGTCATGCCTACGTTGTTTTGCTTTCTTACTCCAATGTAGCGGTAGAGACATTTCGGCGTGAGTATCAAAGGCTCGCAAGAGGAATTCCTGATCTCTCTCCGAGAGTATTAATTGACACGGTCGATTCATTCATTGTCACGAATATTGTTCGCCCGCATGGAGCGCAAACGATGGGGGCGTCGCAAGCACCCTATC
>JBOICJ010000374.1:0-1616 GCA_050740035.1 Stenotrophobium sp.
TCGTCTTCGACGACGAGCAGTCTAGTTCGCTTGGAGCTCATGGTCTCGGACACCTCCCGCTGCGGCAAGCGCCGGCGCCAGTGGGAGCCTGAGAGTGAACCGTGTGCCTTTGCCAAGCGCGCTCTTGATCTCGATGCCGCCGCCGGATCGGCGGGCAAACTCCCGCGCCTGATAAGCACCGATGCCGAAGCCTTGCTCGCCCTTCGTGCTGTCGAAAGGCCGAAAAAGTCGATCGCGGATGAACTCGGCGTCCATCCCGCACCCGGTATCGGTCACCTCGATGCGCGCCAGCTGACCCGCCCTGCCGATGGATACGGTAACCGATCCCTCCTGGGGTGTCGCCTGCTGAGCATTGCGGATCACGTGCTCGAGGACTTGCAGCAGCCGCTCTCGGTTAACCATCACCTCGACGGTCCGAGCATGGGCGTCCAATGACGGCACCGGCGCGGCACGTGCACAGCGCCGCACCGCCTCGGCGCAGATCTCATTGAGCTCGGCGCGGTGCGTCTCCTCCGTGAGGACTCCGCTGCGCAGCTCGTCCATGAGGCGCGTCATGCGCTTGACCGAATTTTCGATGGTGAGAATGGCATCGTCGAAGAATTCGGGATTGCCGCGATGGCGGGCGGCGTTCTGGACCACGAGCCCCTGCTGGGCGATCAGATGCCGAAGATCGTGCATGATCACGGTCGACATCCGACTCATCGCCTCGAACTGGTGCGCCTCGGCGAGGCGTTTGGCCGCCTGCTCGAGCGCCAGGAAGCTCGCGACCTGCCGCCCGGCCGCCCGCAGGAGGTCGATCTCCTCCCAGGTGAGGCGCACGTCTGCCAGCGGATGCGCCACGGCCACGAAGCCAACCAGTGCGCCCTCGCAGATGAGAGGCACGATGAGCCACATCCGCGGGTTCTCCACCATCCAGGACGGCGGCTGGACCTGGAGTCTCGGCCGGCGAGGCGCGCGTACTTCATCGAGGTCGAAGATCCACTCATGCCGCAGCAGGTAACCGAAGAATTCGTCCGTTGCCACCTCGCGAGGAGCCCCCGGGGGGGCCAGATCGCCACCGACCGGCACGAAGGCGTCCTCCGCATCCCTTAGCCAGAGTCCTCCGCTCCGGGCGTTGAGGAAGCCCGCCATCACCTTCACGATCCGTTCGTAGACCGGCATTTCGTCCGTCTCGGAGAGCGCACGCGTCAGCTTCAGCCATTCGGTGCGGTAGTCGTAGCGGTAAGGAACGAAGTGCTTGGCGATGGTCACTCGGGACCAAGCACGAAATTGCTCCGACAGGCCCGCGACCGCCAGCACGAGCGCGCCGGCCGCAAGAAAGACGATCTGACCCGCCCCGCCCCACGTCCCCCCGAGCTCGCGCACGTAGTAGCTGCCGACCGCCATGACGAGCACATAGAGCCCGGTCCCGAGCAACGTCGCATTGAAGAAGACTACCCGCGACGAGAGGAAGGCGGTGGACCCCCAATCCCCAACGCGCCGCATAGCCACCACCAACAGTCCGGCCGCAAGCGCGTTGACGACGCCACGTGCCAGCCAGAATTCGCGTGCCTCGCTCCCATGCAGCATTACGATCGAGATTAAGCAAAGATCCCAGGCATAGAGGACCCCTATGC
>JBOICJ010000375.1:0-3418 GCA_050740035.1 Stenotrophobium sp.
TTTCCAAGTCGTACGAAAGCACAGTGCATGGAGTTTTGAAACTTCTGGAAAAGTCACCAAACACGTTGCGCAGCGATCTACTAAATCAGGGTGAAGGTGATGCCAAGGTTTTGCGCAAGTTGATTTGGAAATTCCTGCGATCATCAGAAACAGGATTGCCTGGTGCAAGGTTGGCATCAAAATCGTTATGGCTTCCTCAGCTCAAGAATAATCTGGAGGTATTGCTAACTGAAATAGAAGGAAGTACATCCTTCAAACGTTCCTCTACCTGGGCCAGTAACGTTACAAAAGCGGACCTTACTGATTCGGCACTCTGGAGTTCAGATCTAATAAATTCCGCAGTGGCTGGGATTCGTGTTGACACTGTGCATCAAGTAAAGGGCGAAGGTTTTCCAGTTGTACTATACCTAGCGAGAACCGCCGATTTAAATAAGCTCATCAACGGTACTGGCACGGAAGATGGCCGAATCGGATATGTCGCAGCTACGCGAGCAGGTGATTTGCTTATTGTTGCGGTACCCGAGTCGGCTGATATGAATGTTGTAGCGTCACTCGAAAAGCTAGGCATTCAGCAGTGGGCGTCATCTGGGCACGTAACGCCGCCAGAAGGCGTCGGTTCTCAGCTCTGAGTGACGAGATGTGGAAGTGAAATGGTAAAGCGCCGACAGATCAGCTGTCGACGCATGCAAGGACAATAAGAACCAAAGTTAAATTTTCAGATAGAAAATCGAGAAAGTAAAAATGCAGAATGATTTGGAGGTAAATGTGACAACCCACGCAGAAAAGATCGCTCATCTGAAATGGTCGATTGAAAAGAGATTCGACAATCAGAAGTCGGCAATTAAACTATTGGAGTTACTGGTGCTTTACGAGAAGCGCTGGAAATCCAAAAAATATTCAGTGGCTGCCCAAAATTTACTAGGAGTATCGTTTTCCCTTTGGCGCGCCGCGTTTCTCGCAAATAAGTCCGGTAAAAGAACCGAGGTATATAAGCATGGGCTATCTTTCTTGGAGAAAGTTATTGAAGACAACGCCATCTCATATCCAACTGACAAGGGTTCGAATGAATGGACCTTTAACTTCTATACACTGGCGGCCAAACATTCCTTGCAGGCGCTAAATCGAAAATGGCCGAAAATCGTTCCGGAATACGTTGGGAAAACTAGGGCTCCGATGGAGCGCTGGCAGTATTGTCAGGAAAGTCTCGATGTGGCGATTGACGGCTTCAAGCAGCATTTCGAAGTGGAAATAGAATCCCGAAGAATTGCTAAAGCGAAGAAAGGACGGCGTGCTACGCGAAAAGCTCAGCGCAAAACTGTTCGCGCCCTTGTTCTGAATGAAAAGAAAGCGACGTCCCCCCGGGATTGAGTAGCCGAACGATTTGGAGTTCAATCCCATATTGACGTCACCCCTGAATTTCGTATGTATTTATAAGTAGAGATATGGTCGCTTCTGCGGCGCCCGCTGGGGCAAGGAGAAGCGATGAAGAAGCGAGATACTCTGAGGAGCAGATTGCGTACTGTCTGCGACAGGCGGAATCCGGAATGCCGGTGGCCGACGTCTGCCAGCAGATGGGCATTGCCGAGGCCACGTACTACATTTGGAAGAAGAAATACGCGAGTCTGGGCGTTTCTGAGCGAAACGATGCATCGAGTTTGGTTATTGATGTTCAAGAGGCTAGCAATACGTACCTGCGACGGAGCAGCTACTGGTATTCATTTTCGCAATGACTGTCGTGATACTTGTTGGAGTTTTCGGTTTCTCAAAAATTAGCTCGCGACGATTGATGCGAAGTGAGGTTAACTGCCCGAGCTGTAAGTCACCACTGTATCGTCCGGCAAGAGACGCTGCATTAATGTCTGGTTGTTGTCCGAAATGCGGGGGTCGGCTCTTCGAGAAATGAAAAGTCTATGTGCATGGATAAGGTCCGACTTTTGCTAGACATTGGGCATGACAACACCCTAGCATCACATGCTAAAACCACGTGGATCACAACGAAGTTTCCTCGACACCGAGCAATTCGTTGAACGCCTGATTCCACAAGACAGCTTCCACCGCAAGTTCCGTGGCGCACGATGCGCCGTTGGTGTTGAGCCTACAGAAGGTGCTGGCCGATCCGGGGCCTGTCCCCTGGGGTGCGGAGAACGACGCAGCGGACTGCCAGCAGTGGTTGGCGCGTAGTGGGGTGATGTAAGAGGCTACTCGAAGTAGCTTTCCTCCAACAACCGCGTCAACGTCGGAATGTAAGGCCCGTATTCGACCACGCGCTCATCAGTGCGCAGAGGAATTCTCAGTGACTTGCGGGTCATGAACGCAGAGAATTCCCTGCGCTCGAAGCGAAGCTCTTCGTCGCGTTCTGGTGCCGGCTCCTGGACAATCACCGTCCCCGCCTTGCGCGCCTTGGCGTCATAGAGCATCCGCGCCCGGATCACTTCAAAGCTGTAGCCGCGACCCATCCGGTTCATCCCCTTGGCGAGATTATTTACCGACTCAGTATAGGCATTTGTAATGGGATGATCGAAATAAGCGAATACCTCATCGCCCCAGTTCCTCATGGCTGTGGTCAGATCCTTGAAATCTGTTTTGAGATCGTCCGTAATACTGGCTTCCCACTGCTGATAAGCGGTTTCGGCACTTGATCGGTTCGATTGATCCCAGATTGAAAAGAAGCCTTCCTTGAGTCCATGGGCCTGTCCCAACTGCGGGAAGTGCTTTAGCCAGACCTGGAGCCTCAGCAAGGCCTCTGGAGAGAGGGTGTGCTGTCGCTTGAGCAGCAGGTGGCGTTCGTCCTTCAGTTTGAGCCGCTGCCGGTCCGGTAGCGTCTTGCGCAAGCGTTTCCGCATGCGCTCCAGCACTTCATTGGCCATGCGCTGAATGTGGAATTTGTCCACAACAATCCGAGCATGCGGCAGCGTGGCACGCACGACATCACGGTAGGGGCCCCACATATCCATCGCGACCCATTCGATCTTTTCTTTATCGCGGAGATTCCGGAAATAAGGCATCAATTCGGCTTTCTTGCGGTTGGGCAGCATGTCGAACACCGTGCGATGTTCGACATTGGTGATCATGCAGCGATACTCGCCGATGATCTTGAGTTCGTCGATCCCCAGGTATTTCGGCGTTACAAACCTGATTTTTTGCTCAAGGTCTGCAACGTAGTCCTCGAAAATGTTCTTGACCGTCTTCTCGTCCAAGCCCACTCGACGGGCGATTGCCGCGAACGTCTCACGCGTGCTGTGCGTGCAGATGTATTGAACCAGCCGGGTAGTGGTCACCCGCTTGCTGTCCAGATCAGGAATGGGGTCAAACTGGGTCTTGCCGCAAGCCTGGCAGCGATAACGCTTTCGCTGCACGTGAATTCGTACCGGCTTGCCGTGGGGCGTGTCCTGATACGTCTGCAATTGCGTGCCATGAC
>JBOICJ010000376.1:0-15241 GCA_050740035.1 Stenotrophobium sp.
CCCATATACCCGAACACTTCTTTTGCCGGTAAAAACTCAAATCCACCGTCTGTTCGAACCCAATCTTTCGGGTATTTGATGACCAGCGCTTCCAATGCATCCAGCGGCTTTACTTCGTACACAAAGGCGCCGCCATCCTCGATGGACAGGTAGTCAGCCGTATACGTCCCTCGGTGAGTGCGGCCGTCGGTGCGGGTCCTGCAAACATCGATGGCCTGGGGCTGGTCCCAAAACTCTTTGACTGCTGGCGAGTATTCGAGATCTATCACCATCAATCGTTCGCCAGTGTGACTTTCCGTTTGCACGGTATGCCCCATTTTTAGCGAAGGATAATGGCCAATAACGTTCTTGCCAGTGCGGCTGCTCACAACCCGCTCGGGTGGGTTTTCCCGAACATGATTGAGATAGTTAACCCCGGATTGCGGGAGGGGATGGCTTTTAAGCCACAACTCAAACTGTTTCGTATTTAGCATTGATGATTTCCTCTGTCGCGAACTGATGCGACTTCTCATTTGCGTGATTGGCGATGTCCAGAACCGCAGGACAAACGCGTCCCTCAGCCTTGAAAAAGGCTGCTTGACCTAGAGTCATGAGAGGAGGAAACTTCGGTTGTCGACCCTTCAAAGCGACGCCGAGAGTTCGCTCTCGCTTAAGACCCAGGCCTAGTGCTTGGGTTTTTCGTTTCTGCCATGTGATTGCGATGCTCTACTCACATAGCGATAGCTTCATGCGCGGCCCTCCTGTGTGATTTTCGTTTAGAGGAACGCCGATCCGTTTGATGATCAACAAGCGCCTCCTGAGAGGCGATCGCAGTTGCGTGCTGACTTTCGTTGAGCACTTCTGCAACCGTGATCGTATTGAAATAAACCCGCCGGCCGAATTTGATTTGCGCTCGCCTAAACGGGAGGCACCACGGCAATCGATTCGCAAATCCATTGAGGACACGCCGCGAATCACTCCCCAGCATTTGCGCCAGATCGTCCAGGCGCATGAGCACGCCATATCGCTTCAGCAACTGCTCTTCAATCGTTTGATGGTTCACGTCCAGCTCCGTACCAATCAGGAGATCTCATTTGAACCAGACTAATTGAAAATAATGCTTTTGAAAATAAGATTATTTAAAAGATCATTGCAAAATAAATAGTTCTGCTGCAAAACTTCAATTTTGCAACAAATAATAATGTTTGAATATTAAAAAATACTGAATGAATATCGCTAATTTATCCTTATTAATATTAAATAATTTAGGATAATTAATTATCAACCAATTATAGGATCCAATAATTTCACGATATCTCAAAGATTAAACTTTTCGCAGAAATTGGATTTGTAATTTGCTGAAACAGCAATGAATTTAGTTTCAACGCGGCAGCGTGGTGATTCTGCGAGCCGCTTTGGTGATCGGGGCGCGCCGCTGGGCGCTGAAATTGATCTGTCAAAACGTGATTTTGCGGGCTGTCCGCTCAAGGCATGCCGTTATGCCAACCCAAACATACGCCGCTTTTTGGGATCGTTTTGCAATTCGTGCAATTTGCAAAAGCGTCCGAGCGGATTTCGGATCATTCCGCGCCCATATACTGTTAGCTCATGAACTCAAAATCCGCTTTTAAACGATCAGCAGCGAAGATCATTGCCCTTTGGATCGCGCTACTTATCTTGGTCGTATGCACCAAGCTCGGCCCCTTGGCATTGGTCGCAATATCGCTCACAGGCGCTATGCCATTTATCCTTTTTGTGCTCTGGCTGGGCCTATCTGATAGAGGAACGCAGACTCGGGCATGGTTTGCCGTTTGGCACTGGCGAGTATTCTTTGGCGCGCTCTTGTTTTGCTACATCACGTATGGGCACAAATGGGCTGGCGACATCATCAACGAACTCTTTCACGTCGATGCGAGGTTTTTTGGAATTACGTCAACGGTGTTAACCGTTCTGTTTACACCCTTTGGGATTTTCTATCGCCCAGATCTCGCCGGATATGCCTTCGATACTTTTAATATCGTTACGGGATTGATCGTTCCGCCATACGTTATATACCTCCTTTTAGCCGAAGGGGTTCAGAACCGCGCCAAGAAGATTGCTTATCTCATTTTAGGAGTTGCCTTTTTAGCTTTTACTCTTGCGATGGCTTTCAATATTTCTAACAACTTCAAAACTGCAGTGAAGGCATTTGCCTTGTGGGCTGACTTTAATGAAAACCATCTCTGCACTGATTCCTGGGCGCGTGACGCAAAGAGCGTCGTATTCCTTGATAATGGAAAAGTGCTTGGCAATTTTCCGCAAGCCGACGACTACAAGTTCAAAGTTGTTTCTTGCGATTACGCAAAGAAATTCTAACTGTGGATTCGCCTGATTGAAGTGCCTATAAAATTCCGAGAATGTCCTTGAGTATTGACGACAAACTGAATTTGGACACGAAGCCGACAATAAAGATTGGCGTTGCGCCTTTACGTCGATTTGATCAGCCCCTGATAACAAAAAACTACACCACGAAGGGCGATTGGTGGGCTGCAGCACTCGATGCATGCGAGCGCATGAATACAGATGAGGATTTCCGAAGGGAAATAGAGCAGTTCAGTTCCTAATTTTTTTGCCGAAATTGATACAAAAATTCCTCCCCTCGCGCTAATTCGCTCAGGCTGTATTGCTCGCTTCGTGTCTAATCCCATAGTCCATACAGCTCTTCTCGCTTGAGGCATTTTCATCACTGGCAGAGGAGAGTAAAGTCGGATCCTAGTTGACCGCTTTTAGCCAGAGTTTATTTTTGCGCTGAAACTGTCTTGCGCCCAATCATTCCAAGGAACCGTCATGGACAATTCCCCCATTACGACAGACGCTGAATATCGCGCCACTTTGCGGAAGATTGAAAGCTTGATGTATGCCGCCGCTGACACACCACATGGCAAGCATCTGGATACGCTTGTTACTGCGGTTGAGGCCTATGAACGCATGCATTTTTCCATGGCGTCATCAGATACCTTGGACTCCAAGGATTTGCATGTGCACGTGAAATCCCAATGAGCCAACCTGCAGGCCATCGTCGACGTCATGAGTGACTAATTAACCTCTCCATTACTTGAAGCCTGGCAGACAACCTGCATCGGGCCAGGAGAGGTTATGAAAATTTTAAGAATGAAGTATGGACAGGAAGCCAGCATCGCTGGCATCCGATGCGACCGATGCAACGCCGAAGCGCGGCTCAACGGAGATTCCTCAGGGCTTTTCGATTTTCAAGAATATCTCTGCGTGGAATTCACTTCCGGGTATGGCGCGAAAGCCTTCGACGACGGCACTCATTATTCCTGCGAATTGTGTGAGCGCTGCGTCAAAGAATTGCTGGGGACCTACCTGCGCTCCTTTGAGCGCGGTTGGAAGGAACTATTTGTTCCTGCGCATCAAGCAAAGAACCCGGAGCCAGATCGGTAGTGGCCCCATGCGAGGAGCCAATCGGAATAACCCGGATTAGCTTTCTCCTGGTAGCCGCGCCTTCCGGAGTCGATCAAGAAATCCGAGGGCCACCATGTTAGCCATATAGCTCTGCGGCTTGCGCTGGATCTGATCACCAACCAACGTTGCCATCGCCTCACCAAATCCAATGCGGGGATATTCAGCCAGGATCTCTTGCATGGTTCTCTTATGGATGCTTTTCACGTCAAAGCCCAGAACATCCGTGCCAGCGCCTAAGTGAATCAGCGCGATCTCGGGCTCGCGTTTATGAGCAACACCTACCGAGTTGTGAAGCGCTACCATCTCGTGAACGAGATCCGATCGTTCAGTTGAGATTCCGTGGTGCAGACAATGCGACCGTGCCACCCGCGCGCCATCAAGTTCGAAAGTATCGCCATGATCGTGTTCTTCGGTCAGGCCGAGGTCATGCATCACACAGCCTAGGAACAAGACTTCGCGATCAATCGTCCCAGGCATCATGTGTGCCATCGCAACGGCAAACGCGTGCGATCGCAAGCAGTGGTCGAGCAAAAAGGTGGGGCTGAGTCGGGTGACCAATTCCAACGCTTTCCGGCACGCGAGCGAATCTGGCATGCCGTACTCGGACTTGGCAACGAATGGCACCTCTTGCCGCTTAAGGGCTCTGAAGGTGTTCGACCGGACCTCACGGAGGTCGCGGGCAATAAATTGGCAGAGCAGCCAACCGCGCGCTGGGGTTGGTTTGGACGTCGTCAGTTCCATAACTAGCCTCCTTGCCACTATAAAAATATACGGCCACCGAAGTGGCCGCCGAAATGACTCCCTGTGCGAGGTGGAGTCGGAGAGTCCTGCTTAGAGCTGATAACTCAAGCGAATTGTGGCTTCGCTCGCGAAGTCAGCCCTAGGCAGTGCGTTATTTGTGGCGTTAGGCAGAACCCAATCGCTGAATCGCTTGAACGGTCAGGTACTTGTTGTAAACGTCGACGCCATTGGTGGCGTAAGTACTCTGATAGCCACCGGTGACTTCCTTGGCCTGTACAAAACGACTCATTCGGTTGGCTTGGATATCGTGACTGTGTACAGCACACCATGACCAAGATGGATGCCCGCTGGCATCCTTTACCGTCATCTTGTCGTTAGCGTACTGCGCGTAAATAGGCTCGAACGACTTCCACATTTCGCCGCGACGATCGTAGGTTATATATGCCACAAACGCGTTGTTACGAACGTCGATCCAAGCGCGCTTCTTGCTCAAAGGCGCGCGTGGATAGCCTGTTGGCTCGGCTTCGATGACGACAGTTTCTGGAATGAGCTCAGCATAGGTTTCAAAGAAGGTCTGGCCCTTCGCTCCGCCATGCGTCTTACGTTCGTAGTTGGCGTTGTAACCGCCAGTAAAATTTCGGCCACCGATATAGCCGAGCATCGGTTGGCGACCGACGATCTTGTAGTTCCCCCACGTCAGCATTGGATCGCCGGCTGCCCAAGCGTCGGATAGGAATAGCGTGATACCTGGGACCAGAGGTTCAAAGCGCTGGTTGGTCGGGAATTGACGTACGCGCTTGAAGGCAGGCAGGTAACCCTGAAGATCCGGGAACTTGCGCTGATCGTAGTACCAAGTATTCAGGAACGAAGTGCCTGCAACATCCTGCGGTGCGGTAAACCACACCGACTGGTAGCGCAGCAGATCTTTCCTGCCACCTAAAGTTGTTCCATCAACACGGGCAGTGGTATTGAGTTCGGCCCATACAAAGTCATAGGTGTAGGCCAACGTGCCATCCGGCGCAATGTCCCAGTCGCGCACGGCATACTGAGAATAGTCGTGACGACCCCATGCCAACGTCATATTAGCGGTGGCTTCCATCGCGTTTTTGAAATCGGGAAATGGACTGCCTCCGATCCAAGGCTCGCCGTTCTGCGTCACCACGTTTCCGTTGGCATCGAACTTGGCTTGGCCCTTGTTCTTCAGTGTCGCTGCAAGATACGGAGCCGGGAACAGTTTCGTGACGTCTTTGGTTGACTCGACGATGTTGATGCGGCGACCCATCGTTTTGACTTGGTGGTATGCGATCGGATCCAACAGATCCTTCACGACGTCGACATTATTTGCGTCGACGACATCGCCTGGCTTGATCTTGCCTTTGGTGTACATCGAGATCGACAGCAATTCATCGGGATAGGCCTTACTGGCATCACCAGTATTGCCAATCATTGGCCATAGCGGGGCCAGAACACCTGCGCTAGCACCCACTGCGGCTTTCTGCAGCAACATACGGCGACCGTAATCAAAGTCATATTTTTTAATATGCATTACTCACTCTCCTCTACGCTACAACCTTGAGTCCCGTAGGTTGTACACGGGTATCCAAAGAATCAGTGCGAAGATCGTTTAACGGCGTGGCCCTCGGCCTCGCACAGATCGTGGGCGATAGATTTCCAGAGCAGAAAACTGCGCGCTGAAGTTGGGTTGGACGTCGTCAGTTCCATGACTAGCCTCCTTTTTTGCCAAACGGCATAACTCATTCAGTGCAGGCCACCGGCTCATTGCTAGTAGGGTGCAATCGCCTAATTCACTGATGTCCTTCTTTCCCCGACTCATGTAATTGAGCGCTATCGCAACGCGTACACGTCATAAACAACGGTACCTTCCTTGAGCTTTGCTTCCCCGATGTTGATGAATTGCGTTCGATTCATCCACGCATAGTCAGGGTGCGCCGTCCGCATTCGAGGCGCGGCGCGAATCTGGGCAACATCCGGGATTTCTCCGCGTAAGAAGGCGGCGTAACCGTCTTTCCCAAGGTCAAGGATGCCGTTGTAAACAGCATCGATTAAGGCGCCATCGTTCGCTTCAATCGTGATTCTGACGTCAAGCACACACACGCCGTCAGCGCGAAGCGTGATCCAGTCACCGCCGACTGGTCGGAGTTTTCCGTTCAGTTTCGGCCCCCACACCTCACCTGCTGTGACGTAGAAATTTGCGCGAACGTCACTCGGTACTGCGCCGATGATCTCTGGTGGGGCAAGCACACCGCTATAACTGAATACATGCTCCATCTGATATTTAATAGTCACGTTATCCTCCAGAAAGATCATCAAGGTGATACTGCTTGTTGCTGAGGTGGAAGTGAAAATGGCTGAGCCAATTTGGCTCCACTACGCGCCGGCTTCTCACGCAATGGCCTTGCTGTGACCATCCCAGAACTTCTTTCGTAACTCTGTTTTTAGAATTTTCCCCACAGGGCTTCGAGGCAGGTCATTCACTAAATGCACCGTTTTCGGAGCCTTCACACTCCCCAGCTGATCCTTAACAAAGGCGATCAATTCCAGTTCATTCGCCTTCTGCCCCGGCTTCAATACGACGAAAGCATTAACAGCCTCGCCCCACTTTTCGTCAGGAACACCGATGACAGCGCATTCGTAGACAGTGGGATGAAGGTTGAGAACCTGCTCGATCTCGTTCGGGTACACATTGAAGCCACCAGAAATGATCATGTCCTTCATCCGATCGACGATCGTGATAAAGCCGTCGGCATCCATAACGCCTACGTCGCCGGTATGGTGCCAACCGAACGTACGAACCTCGCGAGTCGCTGCTTCATTCTTGTAATAACCTGGCGTGACCAGAGGCCCGCGCACACAGATCTCGCCGGCATTCCCTCTCGGCAGTTCTTGGCCCTCAGAATTCAGGATGGCCACTTCATTAAACATCCCGGCCTGGCCAATGCTCGACAGTCGACGATCGTCGATTACTCCGGACGCGTCTCTATAGTCCCAAGGCGCTTTCAACGTGATTGTCGCTGGAGCTTCCGATTGGCCATAAACCTCGGTCATCACGGGTCCGAACACTTTGAGTGCAGCTCGTAGTTTGTCCAACGAAGTGGGAGCGGCGCCAACGAGAAAATGCTGCAGCGACGAGTAATCGTTCTTTGCGGCGTCCTCGTGGGCCTGCATCATGTACATCACTGTCGGCGGAACGAACAAATGCGTGATCTTCTCTTGCGCAATCATCGATAGGATTCTTGGTATGTCCGCTCCGGGCAGGATCGTGTTACATCCCCCCTTTGCGAAATGCAGACATCCGAATAAACCCGCGGTGTGCGTCATCGGCGCGATAACAAGATGGTTGCTGCCCTCGCGGTATGTGAAGTGAGACCACATATGCGCGAACATGCACTCCACATTGCGATGGGAGATCATCACGCCCTTGGATTTTCCGGTCGTGCCACCCGTCGGGAAAATCGCAAAAAGATCATCTGGCCCCTCGAGACCGAGCTCACTCGATTCCGGCTGTGACGATGACCACGACGCCAGGCTTATCCCCGCTGGGTCGTCGTTTGTCAGGCAGATGAACTCTTTGATGGATGGCAACAAAGCTTTTAGCTGATGAGACTCTTCTGCGTAGTCGCCGTGATAGAGCAGGACTTCGCAATCGAATCGATCAAGAAGATCTGCATTGATCGCCACCGGATTTCTAGGATTGATCGGAAGCCAAATGGCTTCTGCTCGAAAGAGTCCTAACAGAGCTACAAACGCAACATTGCTGTTTGGCGCGAGAATCCCGATGTGTGTTTGCTTCTTGTATCCGTGCCCTTTAATGGCAGCACCGATCTTCCGCACTTGAGCGTCAGCTTCGCCGTAGCTGAGTGTGCCTGTGTCGTCCTTAAACGCGCAGTTGTCCCGATAAGATCTAACGCCGTTGTTGAAAAAGTCGATGATTCGCACGGATAGCTCCGAGGTAACTCAAGCGTTAATGCGGTGGCTCATCAACCCGCGGCTTTCGAGAAAGCCCAGGATCTCGCGATGTCCAAATGCTGCACATGCGGAGGCAAATCCAAATGAGCGACTTGAATCAGCTAACAGGCGGCTGACTGAGTAGGCTTGAACCGCGGCGGTTACGATGTAAGGGTTTACGCCAATCAGCGTCGCACTGACTTCCTTGAGCGGCCCACGTGCAACCGCATGATCGATACTTCTATTGACGCTGGTTTTTTCACGTGGCGGCATCGTCGACGTGAGTCCACGGGCAAAACTGTCCATGACCGCGTATCGCTCAGCTTGGCTTTTGCCTTCGACTTGCTGCTTCATAGCCTTGGCTTGTTCGATCAAACCAAGCATCAGGTCGCGGTTAGGGAAACCGACCAGACCTATACAGTTCCTGACGTGTGGATGTCCTTTGTAGTACTGCGGCAGTTGTGTTCCACCCCAAGGAAGGCCGAGGTTTGTCGAGATAAAACCAGGCGTTACGACTTCGCGGCTATCACCTAGGCGCCACTCCGCATATTTCCCATCTTTGAGGAAGTAGGCGGTCTCCAGCAATACCATCATGATCGAGTTCGCCGACCCGACGGTTGGCATGATCGTGGGAACGCTGACGCATTCCAATGTATCGATGCCGCCTTGTTCAACGCACAGCTCTGCTGCGATATGCAGCGGCACATACATGTATGACACCGCAGGAGCGAGAAGCAGTTGCTTCTGTTTGAAGAGTTGCCCGAATTCGAGTTCGGTAGCGATAGTCGACGCCTGCTCGCCGGTGGTGTCCAAGTAATGACAGCCCGCATCAGCGCAGGCCTGGGCCACTTCACGAAAATACTTCAAGAACGGACCGACCGTGTTGCAAACAACCTTTGCGCCTTTAAAGAGCTCAGCTAGCTTCTTGGTATCGTGCTCAACTTCTACAACTTCGAAGTCACCGTTCTCGATGCCCGCGACTCGCGCGGCCATGTTTTCTCGAATCTTCTTGGCATCGCGGCCAGCCGCGATAAATGGAATTCCGAGGTCGATCAGTTGTTCCATGATCAACATGCCGGTATAGCCGCTTGCGCCGTAGACTACTACGGGTTTTTTAGATGCAGTCACGATGACACTCCTCAGTGTTGTTGCAATCGGATGTTGCAATACGTCCGAGGAGCTTAGGCCTCACATTTCACTCAGAACCTACCCACAAAGTGTAGAAAACCGACGATAAATTCGGCTGAGCGCTGAAGCGATTCGTTCGTAATGTCCTTAGGAAACACCCAGATTCTTCTAGCCGCGTAGGCCCAGTTTTTCCCATCCGGGTAAAAGCGAATCCGATGCACTGGGTCTGGATGACATCAGATCCAACCATCGACCAACATTGATCAAAGATGGATCGATCGGTTGACCGTTACTCGCAGCTGAGAAGAAGTCGAGACAGCAGTACAAGGCAAGGTCCGCGATAGTGATTCGAGAACCGCATAGATAGTTCCTGTCGGCCAAGAGGCTATTGATCAGGATTAAGCCTTCCCTGCCTTTGGCCTTGAGCCCTTCTGCAGCCTCAGGCAAGCAGCGAATGCGATCTTTGAACATGGCCAGCCCTTCGTGATAACGAAAGGCATTGTTCATATGTTCAGTCACGTTAAGTTCCACACGTCTGATCCACATGCGAGTTTCTGCTCGTTCGAGTGGTGTTGTACCTATCAACGAAGGATGGGGATGAAGTTCTTCTAGGTACTCGCAAATGGCAGAAGTCTCTGCCAGAACATATCCGTCATCGAGTTCTAGTGCCGGAATTTGCCCCAGTGGATTCTTTTTCCGGAACTGCTCTTTACGATTGTCGCCCGCGAGGGAATCGATGTACTCGGTTGTTATTGTCAGGCCTTTCTCCAACAGGTACATCCGCACCATTCTCGGATTCGGGCCCAAGGCGCTAATTAATTTCATCGATTGTTCTCCATGACCGTCGGCTCTAAGGTCGACCTGTTGTTATTAAAAAAATGCACCAATGCCTTGAAGCTAGAGTCCCAAGGAAATCAAGTCGCTTAAGAATGTCTCAGCGTCTGGCGCAAATGCATCGTGTGATCTCAGTTTGTCGAAGTGTGTAAATGCAACGCTGAATTGGTCGCGGCTTGCGGGTGAAATAAGCGGTTGAAGCCCAGCGACATTCAGCAGTTCGTGATGGGCATATTCATTGAACAGCAAGCTCAATTCGACGAAGAAGCAAATATCAGCGATGGAGAGCTCTTGGCCCGCGACAAACGCGGACGTCTGTCGGAGGGCACGCTCAATTCCCGATAAGTAAGTCGACATTGCCTGGCGTGTACTCTCGTAACTTGCAGGCGAAATGGATCCCGCTCTGAGCGACAGAATGTAGGTCTGGACATCGCGCGAGAATAAAAGGCTCGCGTCTAGAAAGCCGTCAATTCTGGACGCGGAGAACACGTCACGACCATAGAGTGGCGTCACGGCAGAACCGAGTCTGGCGACGACACGCAAAATGCTATTCGACTCGAAAATCCCTATGCTGCCATCGGGACTGAATGCCGCGGGAACCGTTCCAAATGGATTCGCTTGAAGAAAATCGTCGGTCTTGTACAGCGTGCTCGTTAACCCTACCGAGCCGACCCTTGCCAGATGCTCCAGCGATGATTTCTCGGTTGTCGACAGTCGACGTGCGTTGAAGTCCCATAGCCACTCTGGAAGCTCTTTCGTGGACGCACCTCGAATCTCAACATCAACGCCGCAAAGGCGAGCCGCAATGGTTGCCTTCCATATTCTAGGATTTGGAAGGTATGAAAATATCCGTAGATCGCTCATTAGAACGACTCTTTGTGCGGACGCAGATCGAGTTCCTGCGTCCATGCGTTCCTGGGCTGCTTGTGAAGGAACCAATACGCTTCTGCGATTCCTTCAACACCAAGCAGTCCATCGTCGCCACGCTGTTCGACCATCTTGGGCATTAGTGCTTTTAGGCGTGTACCGTTGATGCCGCCATCAATCACCACGTGTGCAACGTGCAATCCCAATGGGCCGAACTCACGCGCCATGCTCTGCGTGAGCATGCGTAGCCCAGCCTTGGCGGCAGCAAAATGCGCGAACCCTGGCTTGCCTCTAAGGCTTCCGGATGCACCTGTGAATAGAATTGTTCCGCGCCCCAGCGGTGCGAGTCGACGAGCGGCCTCTCTACCAACGAGGAAACCTCCGAAGCATCCAACCTTCCAAAAGTGTTCGAACTGTTCAGCAGTCGTCGCGCGAAAATCAATTTGTTGATTGTTCCCGGCGTTAAAAATTACTACCTCGGCAGGCGCAAAACCCTCGCTAGGATTCATTGCCAAATCAAAAAGCTTCAGAACATCACTTTCTGATGTGGTATCTGTCACGACAGCTTGAGCAGTTCCACCAGCGTCTATTACCGCTTTGGCCACTTGTTCAATCTTGCTGGCCGTGTGACCAGCGGCGATGACGTGATAGCCCTCCGAGGCGAAGCGAAGACAAACCGCTCCGCCAACGCCAACTTCTGCGCCTACTCCGATGACGACTACTGTGGGTTTGCTCATAAGGTTCTCAGTGGCATTGCGTGAATGAAGTTCCAAGATCGTTTCGAGCAGAGCTTTTCTGCTCTAAGCATTTGTCCGAAACGTTTAAGGTGTCGATCCTAGGGTTCGTACTCAGCTGCGGGACTACTCCAAAGGAGTAGTTCGCCGCCTCATGTGTGAGCTGAATTCCTGAAGTGACTCGAACCGCGGATTCGATTCGTGCAATTGCGCACTAGGACGCGATTTCGTGAGTCCTTGAGCCTCCCAGAATGAAGTTGCTGCAAGATAGTTTCAGCGCACGACGAAATCCGAACACCAATGAAATTAGGTGTTTGCCAGATCGGTGATTCAGCATTCCGTGTAAGTACTGCGCTATGCCGTTATCCGCTTTTGAAATTGATCGGCGATAGCGAGATAATGAACACCGCACTGACGACTTACGGCTCCTTACGGCTCCGGCCCCGGGCAGTGCGATCTGCCCTCGTTAGGGGGATTATTTTTTTAGTTCTGTATTTTGCTGCACTTCTATGAAATGACCTCCGGTGATTTGGAGAGGTTGTTTCGCGTCCTAACCAGGAGAAGTGCAATGAGATCACCTCGAACGAATCCCCGCGCGAGCAACGCAGCATGTTGCTGCTGCCATAAGCCTCGAACCAATCCCCGCGACATCCAGCTAAGAATCAGTTTTTTAGCCGGTTACGCTAGCTGCTTCGGCGATGAAAGCCTGGTCCAGGGCGAATTCTGCCTTGACTGCGTCATGCAACGACTAGCGTCGCATTTGCATTCTTTTGTGATGGCCATCGAACAGAAGGACCGGGCAGGCCTTCGTTGTGACAGATGCTCATTGCCCTTCGACAAATACGATTTTGAATTTCAGGAAGCAGTGATATTTCGTTTTCCTGTACTCAACTCAAAGGCCAACGAAGCACCTTGGCTTATCCAGTCGACCCTATGCCAGCACTGCGTCAAAGAGTGCTTCGGGAAGTATCTCGAGGTTCGATGGATTGCCGATTGGCTGATCAAGTGTCCTAAGACGCAGCCTTTATGGGCTTGGCAAAGCTACCAATTAGAACAAGGCTGGAAAGACGCTCAGGCATTGCTGTCCGCAAGGGATTCGACGGGTAACTAACTCAGTCGACGCGCTCAGTACCACCCGTTTCGTGTAGCGACCACGCCGGATTGGAGCGATACGCTTTTGAGCACTCCAATGCCGGCAGCTCGCCGGTGGCACATTTAACCAGGGCCTCCAGATGCCACTTGATGACTCGAAGATCTACATCGTAGGCGTCGGGATGACGAAATTCGGTTTGATGCCGGATCGAAGCATCAAGGAAATGGTCGAGACAGCGACGACCGATGCGTTATCAGATGCGGGAGTACAGGCCGACCAAGTTGAAGCGGTTTTCTATTCGAATGTTGGGCAAGGCGTGATTGAGGGGCAAGTCTGCGTGCCTGGACAGATTGCGTTGCGCCCATTGGGCTTTGAATCCATCCCCATTGTGAATGTCGAGAATGCCTGCGCTTCTGGCTCGACCGCTGCGTATCTTGCCTGCATGCAGATTCGGGCCGGAACGGCCGACATCGTGATGGCAATCGGTGCGGAGAAGCTATCGACAAGCGATCTGGATAAAAGAAATTCCGTCTTCGCCGGTGGTTACGACGTGCATGATGCAGAGGCCGTCTTCGCGAAGCTCGAGGCCATGGCCGCTGATGCGCCGGCGCCGCCTGTCGAAGGGGCACGATCTCCATTTATGGACATTTATTCCTATTGGTCGCGAGCCTATATGAAAGATTTCGGCGCGACGCAGCGAGATTTGGCGGAGATATCTTCAAAGAATCACTGGCACTCGACCATGAATGAGTTGTGCCAGTTTCAGCGCACGTTCACCGTCGATGAAGTGTTGTCTGCGCGTCCCCTTTCTTATCCGCTGACTGTTCCAATGTGCTCTGGATTTTCAGACGGTGCCGCGGCGGCTGTCATTTGCTCTGCTGCAGGCGTGCGCAAGCTGCGCGCCGAGGATCGTGCAATTGCCATTGAGTCGATCGTTCTTGCTTCTGGAACTCAACGCGACGCGAGGGATTGGGATCTTCATATCACTCGGCTGGCCGGAGACAAGGCCTATCGATTAGCGAAGATAGCTCCGGAGGAGATCGACATTGCTGAACTCCACGATGCAACTGCATTTGGGGAGCTGCTGAACGCGGAGAACCTTAGGCTCGTAGCTCGAGGACAAGGCGGACCCGCGGTCGTCAGTGGGGAGACAAAATTGGGCGGAAGAATTCCAATCAATGTGTCGGGTGGCCTCGAGTCACGTGGACATCCCTTGGGTGCTACTGGATTGGCACAGATTCACGAACTCGTCGTTCAACTGAGAGGCGAGGCAGGCACCAGGCAAGTTCGGAATGCTCGAATTGGGCTTTTCGAGAATGGTGGTGGCTTGTTGGGAGTCGAAGAGGCCAGCGCTGTTGTCGGGATCCTCAGTCGGTTAGGCTATTAAGTCAAAAGAAGACAGGATAATTATCTAAATGTTGACTTGGACGCCACCTTCATCAAACGCTAAACAGAACGCTCGCGACATCTTGTCCGCGGCGATGTGGATACATACGACATTCCAGAATGAAATTTGGCTGTGGCGTGGCCAAGCGCTAGGAATATACGGAATCGAGCCTGGGATGCATACCCGCGTTTTGAACGCAACGAACTTCCCGCACACAGAAGACACCGTCGAGCGCGCAACCGAAAGATTGCTCAAAATTTCCAGGGAGGCGCGGTTGGATCGTCAGGGAGAGACGAGGCTTCCGGATCTCGCCATGCTTGCGCATTTGCAACACTACGGCGCTGGCACGCCTCTCCTTGATGTGTCCACCGATCCATTGATCGCTCTTTGGATGATCGCATTTGCAAACGCGAAGAAGCCCCACAGTCTCGATGAGGAGTCGGGAATGCTCTTTGGTATTCGCAAGCCGCCGAGCGAACGTTGGATTTCCCCGCTCGACGCTCGCCCCTATAGCAGTCAATCGGCACCGTCGATTAGTAAGTCGCTGGGCAATCACGTTTGGTGGTATCAAGCCCCGGATGTCACCGAGCGTTTGAGAATACAGCGCGGTTCGTTTCTGCTTGGCTCATTGTCCAATCCAAAAGCTCGGAACGAGTCGACCATTCCATTGGAGCTAGATCAACTTCAAGAGGATTGGCTAGCGAAGCGAATGGAAAAGCGCGGACAGCCGTCGAACACGACCCAAGCGCGCAGCGAAGCATTTGGAATCGTCGTTAGAGGTTCCGCAAAGAAGCATTTGCGCACGCTGTTAGAAGAGAGATCGGGTCTTTCAGTTGAGGCCGTGTATCCGACTCCATGGCATCGCCCCTTTATTAGCCAGTTTGCAGAAGGCTACGGAAGAACCCGCAAGCTCGAACTCGATATTGCCCCTCCTGCCGCCGCAGGAGTGAAACTCAAAAGTGTGGCCAAGCGAAGATAAAATGTTTTGGCGTTGAGAGTTAGCCCCAGGGCCAATTTGATCTAGAAAAGCGACGTTCAGTGCTTAGC
>JBOICJ010000377.1:0-1908 GCA_050740035.1 Stenotrophobium sp.
CCATGATCTCCGCATTGTTCAGCAGAGACAAGATTTTCTGCGCTGCAAAACTGGATACCGCGATGACGCGATCAAAATTTTTTGGGATACCCGCCCAGTGCCGCCAAATCAACTGACGCAGGACACGCCAGATTTTATGGGACATGGCGCGCGAATCACAGTTGCGCACGACGCAACTCGTCGACATCGGTTTGAGCGTGCAAATGCGGCGAGTCGGATAATCGTACAACGCCCCGTTGGGACAGACGACAAAATAATCGTGCAGGGTGCACACCAGTCGGTAGCCCTGCCGGTGTGCAACATGCACCACACTGCCGGAGAGCGCCTTGGACCAACTGTGCAGATGTACCACCGTGGAATCATACGGTAGGGTGGCGAGCAATCTTTTCAGGGCTCGCGCCGCCTGCCAGTTCCATAACCCCATCAGTGCCGCCTTCCAACGCCGCGGCTCGTCCAGGATTGCGCGCTGCCCCAGGGAAATCCACTCGATATCGCCGCGGTCGTCCGGCGGCGTGCCGCAAGCAGAAAAGAAGATGACCCGGTGGCCGCGGCGCACAAGCGAACGAGCATCTCCTAGAGCGACGAACGCCGCCCCACCATCCATCTCGCAACTGTCGTTGAGAATGACAATATTCATTTCATCAACGTTTCGTTCTCGTAGCACGCAGTTCAATCCGGAGCTGCATCACGACGTCGCGGGACCTTGCAAGGAACGTTCTACGGTCGGACTCGACTGCGCAACTTGACCATCAGGTCGGCTCAGCAGCCCCCCCGCGTATAGGGCCAGACAGAAGACATAAGTGACATTGAGGTCGGTATAACTGGACCAGTAAATAGCCGCAACCAGCAACACGATATTGGAAGTCGCCAAGGTCAGAGTCAAAAGCCGATCGCGCCCAATCAGCGCCGAGCGCAGCAGATAAAAACCAGGGGTCAGCAGCGTAATCAGATAGGCCAGCAGGCCAACGATCCCCGCAGTATGCAGTTGCTGCAGGTAAATGTTATGCGCAACGCGGGACCATTGATAACCCTGCCCGAACAACGGCGCCGCCATGAAGCCGGCCCAAGCCCAGCCGTTATATTTGGCGCGATCATCGTTGGAAGACAGGTGGTGCGCATAGAACAGTCGCCACAAGGCGGACTGTGGCCGCGGCGGGCCGATGCTGACGATTGCGAACACCACCAGTGCCACCAGCGTTAACACCAGAAGGCCACGAATGATCCAGGTCCGTTGTCTGGCTGTCGCCTGTAAAAAGAACAGGAAAGCAAACACCAGGATCATCAAAACAAACATCACGATCGTGACACGCGATCCGCTGTAGTCTATAGCCTGCCAGGCGACCACCAGCATCGCCACAATCAGGCCGCGCAGCCACGGTGAACGATGGATGCAGAACATCATCAATAATCCCGGCACCAACAGGACAGAATTCAGCGCCTGCACGTTCGGATGGGGTGTCAGCCCCTGCACACGACCAAGATGAGTCCAGTAATACTCGTAATGTCCGGGAATGAACCCTTTGCAGTACAGCACCGCGAATGCCGCCCCATAGAACGCACCGAACGTCCATGCGTAGATCAGAAATCGCATTTCTCCCGGCGAGCGAATCCGAATGAGCAGCGTTGCACAGGGAATCAGAACGGCATTGATCAACAGAATGTAGAAATACTTGTCGTAGTTGGGATCGTCCTGGCCCTGACCGAGATTGGCCAGATAGCTGGCGATAAACAACAGCGCAGCCAAAAGATAGATCGGCACGACCTGCATCGGCTCACGGTAAAACATCCGCTCGATCACGCCAACGCCGACGGCCGCAATAAACAGGACATCGCATACGCCCAGCATCTCGTATACCCGCAGCGAAGTCAGCGGCGCGAACACCAGACTGGCCGCCAGCAGCCATGACG
>JBOICJ010000378.1:0-3892 GCA_050740035.1 Stenotrophobium sp.
CCAGCAGCCATGACGACAAGCTGGACGGCAAAGTGAGATTTTTCAACTGCACAAACTGCACACCTTCATTATCCGGGCCGTCTGCCAACGCCGACCGATGACGCCGCAGCGGCACCCGCAAAATCCACACGCTCCGGACCGTTTCAACATCGCTGCCATCCTTTCCCTGGCCACATGCATATAGACAAGAATCTCAGAACAAATCGGTGGTTTCCGAAATCTCACACAACTGCTCCCATGCTTTAGGCTCTCCCCTGCCAAATCGTATCTATCCGATTGGCTGAGAAATAAATATTGCCAATCATCCAGAGTAGTCAACACACTTCGGCCTTACCTCTTACGCAAGATGACGCATGTAACACGATAGCGCTTCCATAAGTAAGGTATCTTCAACCATGCAGCCTTCCAATGACGCATTGAGGGGAATGGCACCAATAAATGTGCGAAGAATCCCGCTATACGCCTAGGGTTAAACCATAGTTGGTCGAAAAATCTTTCACACTTCACAATATCGCTGCACAAAACATCGCATTGCTGAAAGAGCTTCGCAACAGCCTCGGGATCAGGTCGAAACAGGCTGTCGATTGGATCCGGGTGATACGGAAAAGCGTTCGGGACAGAGACCAGCAGCAATCCTCCCGGCGGGAGCAGCCCTAGACAGATTTGAGCAAAGGCTGCCCGGTCTTCAACATGCTCCAAAATATTAAAGCAAAGCAGCGATTTCGGATTCCTGGAACGAAGTTGCTCTTGGACCAGGACATCGAAAATGTCCCCACTGACATCTACTCCATCGCCGCTTTTCATATCCGTGTTAATTACGTTCGCTCCCGTCGCCGCTAGCGGGGACAACACATTTAACTGGATGTAGGGCTGATGCTTATTGCGAAGCTTTGCATCTCCACAGCCAAGGTTGATAACCGGCGAAAGATCATTTCCCTTGAAGTTTTTTATTTTTTGGGAAAACCATAAAGATTCGTCGTATAGCATGCTTTATCCTGGCTTTAAGACCTTAACCTGCGCTTAGTTGCTTGGAATATATGACTCTTAAAATTTACGCATTACCCAGTCATAATTCCAGGAACAACATTATGTAATCACACAAATTTCAACAGCTTTTACGAAGCTGATGCTTCAGGCTCAAAAGCATTGCTCAGCCAAGCTTACGCCATGAGCGATCAGACCAAGTGCGTAGAGTCATTAAGGTTTTGAACAGAGATGGCAACCATGGCGATGAATAGTAACCCTGCCCTCCAGATTTCTGTATTCTACGCTACGGCTGCCAAGCGTATGCGATCGGAAAGCGCCCCGTCATCCCTCGTCCGCTCGGTCGTTACTCCTGCGAATTCCCGAGTGGTTCAGCACATCGCTGTTTCCGCTGGCCGCAAAAGGCCACTAAGATAATGTTTTTAAGACGACTCAAAACTCATTCATAGGGGGCGGTGATGACTGCACAAAAAAATCCCGTGGAAATGCTGATGCAATGGGCCAAGCAGAGGCCCAATGAGCCTTGGCTGTTTCAGTCCGGCAAGGGCAGCTGGCACAGCACAACCTGGGCTCAAGCCGATGCGCAGATCCGCAGCATGGCGACGGCGCTGCGGAACCTCGGCATCCCGGCCGGCTCGGCCATCGCCATCTCCGGACGCAACACCGCGCACTGGTTTCTGGCGGATCTTGCGATCAGCATGGCCGGCTATGTCAGCGTCGGGCTTTACCCCAAGCAATCGGTGGACGCGGTCAGCTATATCCTCAAGCACTGCGAAGCCAAGGCCGTTTTCATCGGCCCGATGCCCGACACGGACGAGTTCGCCAAGGGCCTGCCTGCGGGCATCATCAAGATCGGCTTCCCCTATCCCGATCTGGGCATCGCCTGCGATCACCAGTGGGATACGCTGGTCAAGAAAAGTGAACCGTTCTCCGGCTACGCACCTCCCGATCCCAAACAACTGGCGACGCTGGTCTACACCTCCGGCACGACCGGCAATCCCAAGGGCGTGATGATCACCGGCGAGAACATGGCCTATGCCACGACCGGACTGATGAAAACCATGCCGGCACAGGGCACGGAAAGGTTCTTCTCGTATCTGCCGCTCGCGCACATGTTCGAGCGTGGCGCGGTGGAACTGGCCAGCATTTATCTGGGCGCGCAGGTTTACTTCAACGAAAATATCGAGAAGCTCGCCGAACAACTCCGGGAAGTCGCACCCACACGCTTCTTCGGCGTGCCGCTGGTCTACAGCCGCATCCAGTCCGGCGTTGTGAAAAAGCTGCCGCAGAAAAAACTGGACCGCCTGCTCAGGATTCCGATCCTCTCCGGCTTGATCAAAAAGAAAATCAAAACCGGCGCCGGGCTGCAAAACGCGCGCTACATGTTTGTCGGCGCTGCACCGATGCCAATGTCGCTGATGAAATGGTTCGAGAAGCTGGACCTGCTGGTGTTGCAGGGCTACGGCATGACCGAAAACAGCATCTATGCTACCGCCAACCTGCCGAAGGCGAATCGCTTTGGCTCGGTTGGCCGTGCCATGCCCGGTGCCGACATGCGTATTTCCGAGGAAGGCGAGATTCAGTACCGCCATCCAGCGGTCATGGCCGGCTATTACAAGGAACCGGAGAAGACCAAGGAAACCTTCACCAACGACGGCTGGCTCAGAACCGGCGACAAGGGCCGCATCGACGAGGGCGGCTATCTGTACATCACCGGCCGCGTGAAGGACATCTTCAAGACGCTCAAGGGCAAATACGTTGCGCCCGCACCCATCGAAGGCGCCATGGCGGCCAATACCGACATCGACCAGATGTGCTTTGTCGGCACCGGCCTGACGCAGCCGATCATGACCATGACACTGACGCCTGAAGCACAGAAAAAACCCCGCAGCGACGTCGAAGCCGGCCTGATCGCCAGCATGGAATCCGTCAACACCGACCTTGAGCCGCACGAGAAGATCGCAAAATGCCTGATCCTCAAGGACGCCTGGACCATCGACAACGGCATGATGACGCCGACCATGAAGGTCAAGCGCAACGAAGTGGAAAAGCGCTTCCTGCCGCTGGTCGAGCAACACGCCAGGAATCGCGACAAGGTCGGTTGGGAATAAGCCCGTCGCGACCAACAAAAACCGCTCTGCTACGAGCGGTTTTTTGTTGATGCACATAATCAGTGGGCCGCTGGATCAGCCTTTGCGGGAACCAGCGGCGGCAACTGTGCCGGCGCATCGACCGGCTTGGTCGGATAGTAATCGATCCGTACCACGTAAGCCTTGCCTGTTGCGGGATCATGGATGTTCGAGATGCCGCGATACTCCAGCAATTCCCGGGTGTCGGCGTCGTAGAGCAAATCCAGCGGATCAACAACCCAGCGCAGCAGTGAATCCATCTCGACGCGCAGGTGTACCGCGGGCTTGCCCTGCCAAGGCTCATCCTTGAGGCGGCGAATGCGGAACTTGAAACTGTCCAGCTCGCCGGCCACGGCCAGTTTGAATTCGATGGTTTTGCCCGCCATCAATTCGGCAAAGTGCGCGCGGATCAAACTATGAAATCCGGAATCCGCCGCCATTATCCCGATATGCTTGATCGAGCCGGTCTGCATTTTTGAATTCGCATCGGCCTTCTTGTACATCTCCACATCCGACTTCGTGACCGCACTGATGCCCTCGATGTAGCCCAGCTGTTTCTGTTCCAAACGATAGACCGGAATGAACGGATCGCTGCTGAAATCCAGATCCTTGTGGCCAATTTGCGTGCCATCGGCTGCGTAGTAATCAATCGTGCCCGATACCCAGCGGCCATCATGGACATTCTGCTGATGCACTTCGGTATAGAGATATTTCCCGGTCTTGAGGTCGTAGCCGTAGCCATACATGTGGATGGTCCGGTCGGCGGCATATCCCTGCAC
>JBOICJ010000379.1:0-2990 GCA_050740035.1 Stenotrophobium sp.
ATCAAGCGCCTGCACGAGATGGAAAAGAGCGTCGCCGACGGCACCATCAACCGCCTGACCAAGAAGGAACAGCTGACCTTCACGCGCGAACTGGAAAAGCTGCGCAAGTCGCTGGGCGGCATCAAGAACATGCCGGCGCTGCCGGATTGCCTGTTCGTGATCGACACCGGCTACGAGAAGAACGCGATTGCCGAGGCCAAGAAGCTCGGCATCCCGGTCATCGCCGTGGTCGACTCCAACAACGATCCCAGCCAGGTCGACTGCGTGATCCCGGGCAACGACGACGCCACCCGCGCGATCAAGGTGTACACCCAGTGCCTGGCCGATGCGATTGTCGAAGGCCGCGGCTCCAACCCGAACCTGCGCCCCGACGAATATGTGCCGGAGCCGGAGCCGCGTCCGGAACCGCCGCGCAAGCCGCGTGCGCCGCGCAAGGATGGCAAGGGCGATCGTGAGCGCCCTTCGCGCGCCGCGCGCTGAAAGCACCGCGATCGACTGAGGGTGGCGTCGCCGCCCTCAGTCCCGCTTTTTTGAAATTCACTGTTCTGCCGGCCGTTGTTGGCGCCGGCCATGAACATCAAGAAGGACATCAGAAACTATGACGACCCCCATTACCGCTGCCCAGGTCAAGGAGCTGCGTGAACGCACCGGCGCCGGCATGAGCGATTGCAAGAAGGCTTTGGAAAACACCGGCGGCGACCTCGACAAGGCCGCTGAAAAACTGCGCCTGGACGGCATGGCCAAGGCCGACAAGAAGGGCAGCCGCACCGCCGCCGAAGGCGTGATCGCCGTCGCCACCGGCGACGACGCGATCGCCCTGGTTGAGGTCAACGCCGAAACCGATTTCGTCGCAAAGGGCGACGAGTTCCAGGGCCTTGCCAATGTCGCGGCAAGACTGGCGCTGGCGCACAAGCCGGCCACCGTCGAAGCGCTGCTGGCGCTCAAGGATGGCGGCGAGACCCTCGAGGAGAAGCGTCGCGCGCTGATCGCCAAGCTCGGCGAAAACATGACCATCCGCCGCTTCGAGGTCGTCGGCAAGGCCGCTGGCGCCATCGCCCACTATCTGCACGGCACCAAGATCGGCGTCGTGGTGGCGCTGTCGGCCGGTGAAGCCGAGCTGGGCAAGGACATCGCCATGCATGTGGCGGCGTCGAGCCCGCGTTATCTGGACGCCAACAGCTTTTCGCCGGACGCGCTGGCCAGCGAACGCAAGATCATCGAAGCCACGGTCGCCAAGGAGCAGGAAGAAGCGCGTCTCGACGCCGAAGACGCGGGCAAGACGTTCAAGCCGAAGCCGGCTGAAATCCTCGCCAAGATGATCGACGGCAAGGTCGGCAAGTTCATCGCCGAGAACACGCTGCTGGGCCAGCCGTTCGTGAAGAACCCGGACGAGACGGTCGAAAAATTGCTCAAATCGAAGAATGCCGGCGTCGCCCGCTACGTGCGTTTCGCCGTGGGCGAGGGAATCGAGAAGGCGCAGACCGATTTTGCGGCGGAAGTCGCGGCGGCCAGCAAGGTCTGACGCGTCAATTGCGCTAAAATGCGGCAAACCTGAGACCCCGACGACGGGGTCTCTTTCTAAGCGGAGCTCAGGAGAGTTCAGAGTGGATAGCACGCCTGCCTACAAACGCATCCTGTTGAAACTCTCCGGCGAGGCTCTGATGGGCAGCGCGTCATTCGGCATTTCGCCGGACGTGATGACTTTTCTGGCCAACGAAATCAAGGGTGTGGTGGACGCTGGCGTGCAGGTTGCGCTGGTCGTCGGTGGCGGTAATATTTTCCGCGGCCAAGGTTTGGCGCGGGCCGGCATGGATCGCATCACCGGCGATCACATGGGCATGCTCGCCACCGTGATCAATGCGCTGGCGATACAGGATGCGGTCGAGCGGCTCGGTATGCAGGCGCGCGTGCAGTCGGCGCTGCGCATCAACGAGGTTTGCGAGGACTACATCCGTCGCAAGGCCGTGCGGCATCTGGAGAAGGGGCGGGTGGTGATTTTTGGCGCCGGCACCGGCAATCCGTTCTTCACCACCGATTCCGCGGCGGCGCTGCGCGCGGTCGAGGTCAACGCCGACCTGCTGCTCAAGGCGACCAAGGTCGATGGCATCTACAGCGCCGATCCGAAGAAGGACTCCGCTGCGACCAAGTACGCCGAACTGACCTATCAGGAAGCCCTCGACAAACGCCTGGGCGTGATGGATCAGACTGCGATGGTGCTGTGTCGCGAACAAAAAATGAAACTCTGCGTGTACGACATGGATCGTCCGGGCGCCTTGATGAAAATCATCATGGGCGATACCAGCATCGGCACACGCATCAACGCCTAGGAGAAGCTCATGATTGCCAAAATCAAGACCGACGCGACCGCGCGCATGCAGAAATGCGTCGACACGCTGAAGACGCAGTTGATGAAACTGCGGACCGGCCGCGCCAACGCCGCACTGCTGGATCACGTCAAGGTCGATTACTACGGCTCCGACGTGCCGATCTCGCAGGCGGCGGTGGTGGTGGTGGAAGATTCCCGCACGATCTCGATCACGCCGTATGACAAGTCATTGGTGGGGGTGATCGAAAAAGCCATCCTCACTTCCGATCTCGGGCTGACGCCGAACACCGCGGGGCTGACCATCCGCATCAACATGCCGCAGTTGACCGAAGAGCGCCGCCGCGACCTGACCAAGGTGGTGAAGACCGAAGCGGAGAATGCGAAGGTGGCGATCCGCAATGTGCGGCGCGATGCCAATCAGGCGATCAAGGAGCTGGGCAAGGCCAAGACCGTCAGCAGCGACGAAGAGAAGCGCGGCGAAGGCGAGATCCAGAAACTCACCGACCAGTTCGTCGCCAAGGTCGACGAGGCGGCGGGCGCCAAGGAAAAGGAATTGATGGCGATGTGATCCACGCCATTGCATGACGCCATCGAGATGACTCAGAACACACCAACGCTTGCCGACGACGCCGTGCCGCGGCATGTAGCCGTCATCATGGATGGC
>JBOICJ010000380.1:0-8419 GCA_050740035.1 Stenotrophobium sp.
GGCTGTACCAGACGACCTGCTCCAGGTCGCCGATCGCCTCGACCGCCGGCTGGCTGTACGAGGTGGTATTGAGTTCGACTCTTGGCTCATCCCTCTCGGATACCACGATATCGGCAGCACCACTGGCGAGATTGATGTTCAGCAGATAAGCGGCCTTCTGATTGGCTCCGAACATCACGGCCCGGACATGGCTGCAATCGGGACTCCACATCCACTTTCTCACCGCTTCCCAATCCTGATGCAGATGCAGCTGATCGTCGGGCAGTTGCAGAGGTGTTAATTGGCGCGTAGCGACGTCCAGACACAACCAACGAATCGTCGGCGGCGTCTCGCCGGTCAGAGGCATGCGGGGAAGATGCAACTTCGGACGGAAGCTCCCATCCTGCGGCACTGTTTCCAGGTATGGGTAAGGCTGAACGTGTCGCTGGTCAATTCGCCAAACGATAACCTTGCTGCTGTCCGGCGCCCAGACCACGCCCGCCGGTTGACCGTTGGATTCGATGCGCCCACGCGGAATATACCCAGCCTTGTAGTTGCCGTGATAGATCGCGTAACCATCATCGGGAGAACCGTCAGTCGTGATCCGCTGCGCTTCTGCGCCCGTTACCGCCAGCCATAGGTTTCCATCGCACTGGCTCAACAGCCACTTACCATCGGGCGAACGGGAAGGTCCATGCGCAGGCTCGACGTCGCCCAGCGCAACAAGCCCACCACCGTCGCACGGATAGCGAAAGCGTTTCTTTTCCAGCACGAACTCAATGGCGTCGGGTTCGACTTTCGTAACGGAAATAGGTAGATTTTCCGCTTCGGCTTTGTGTCCGAGGCCGCGAAGTGATTGCGCCAATTTCTCATGATCAAAGGCAAGGTGACGATCACCGCTCGCGCCGTTCACGAGGACCCATTCGCTTCCCTCGGCAGTCTCGCGCCTATACCAGCAATCATTGCTGGCTCCCATCCAGCGAACCTCCGGCGCCGCATTACGAATCTTTCCGGCCGCTACCACGCCGAGCAAACTTTCAGCTGCGACATACCGATCATGCATATTCATCAACTGCCCTTAGCTAAATGAGAATGCCGTCCTCCATTTAACATACAATGTTGTATTATTATATTGACGTCAAGAGGGCTGTAAACTAAGAAATATCCAGCGGCCCGGGAACGCGATGCAACGAGCGTTAAAACGCCAATCCGCGACTACAACAAATTGATGGCCGTTTAAGAGGAAGCCGCAGCCAACGCTGCCTAGCTGTCCCACTCGACCTGTTCCCGACTAGGGCGCAACGCCATGCGCGTCGTATTGACCATCTGACTCATCGAGATCGTCGAATTTATTTCCTGTACGCCATCGATCTGTGAAAGCTTCTGCCATACAAAATGCTCGTACTCGTCAATCCCCGATACCAAAATCTTCAACAGGAAATCGACGTGCCCCATCAGGGTGTGACACTCAATGACTTGGGGATACGCGCCAACTGCTTCAATGAATTTGGGCAGCACGTCGCGATTGTGGCGCGACATTTTTATGTACGCGAACACCATCACGCTCAGACCCACTTTTTGGTGATCCAACACGGCAACACGCGCACGAATGATGCCCTTGTCCGTGAGCCGTTGAATGCGCCGCCACACTACCGTCTTCGACGAGGCGACCCGCTCTGCAATCTCTCCGATCGGAGTCGTTACGTCTCCTTGGAGAATGTCGAGAATACGCACATCCAGATCATCTATTTTAGGGAACATAATTCCTGAATACTAACCATTTAAGGAACTAACTATCCGTTAATTTCCTCCGCATATCAAATAAAGAACTTTTTTCCCTGATTGAATCAATAAAATATTCCTAAGCCATCCTGCAACGGGAATTGGAGGAAAGAATGTTCAATAGCCGCAGCTTCGACGCTCACGAAAGCGTGACTTATTTCTCCGACGCAGCCAGCGGGCTGCGCGGAATCGTGGCTATTCATTCAACCCATCTCGGACCGGCGTTTGGCGGCTGCCGCGCATGGTTCTACGACAATGACGAGGCTGCACTGCAAGATGCTCTGCGCTTGTCACGTGGAATGAGCTACAAGAATGCCGTCGCCGGCTTGCCCCTCGGCGGCGGCAAAGCGGTGATCATTCGCAAGCCGGGTCAAGTCGTCACCGAAGCACAGTTCGAAGCTTTCGGTCGCGTCGTCGAACAGCTCAACGGTCGCTATATCACCGCGGAAGATGTCGGCGTATCTGTTGCGGATATGGGTTACGTTGCCCGCAGCACGTCCCATGTCAGTGGACTATCGCGCAACGACACCACCGCCGGCGGCGATCCTTCACCCAAGACCGCTTATGGGATCTACTGCGGCATTCTCGCCGCCATCCAGGCGCGCCTGAACACGCGTGATTTCTCCGGACTTCGTGTCGCGGTACAAGGCCTGGGAAGCGTCGGACGTCACCTCTGCGAGCGCCTGCATGCGGCCGGAGCAAAACTCGTCGTTGCCGATATCAATGACGCCGCCTGCCGGATGGCGCAACAGCAGTTCGGTACCAGGATCGTCCCGACCGATGAGATCCTGTTCCAGGACGTCGACGTGATCTCGCCCTGCGCACTCGGCGGCATCCTCGACGCACAGGCTATTCCCAAAATCCGTGCCCCGATCATCGCGGGTGGCGCGAACAATCAGTTGGCAACGGAAGAGGACGGTCAACGGCTGCACGACCGCCATATCCTCTACGCTCCGGATTACGTCATCAACGCCGGTGGCATCATCTGCGCGGCGGCCGAGTACCTGCATTCTGGCAACGAAGCCGAAGTCTGGGAGCGGGTCGCGCGCATCGAGCAGACGCTCACTGAAATCTTCCGGGAATCCGCCTCCACCAACACACCGACCAATCAGGTTGCCGATACTCTGGCCCTGCAACGTCTCGCACAAGCGTGCGTCACCAACAACACGGCAAAAAAGGGCATTGCATGAATCGCGCCGCGCCCACTGCAGTGCCGAAATCAGCCCTCGAGCTATATATCCCCGAGCCGAAGGCGCGTCCTGGCGACGTCCCGGATTTCAGCGACCTGGAAATACCGCCAGCGGGCTCAGTGGCAAGACCTGATACTGCAGCCGTCGAAAGCACCCTGCGAGAATTGCCTTACCAATTGATCCGCGTACTCGACGACGACGGTTCAGCCGTAGGCGAATGGAATCCTCGACTGTCGCCGGAAGTGCTGCGACAGGGACTGCGTGCAATGCTCCTGACCCGCACCTTCGATGAACGCATGATGCGCCTGCAGCGCCAGGGTAAGACATCCTTCTACATCAAGTGCACAGGCGAAGAGGCTGTTGCCGTCGCTCAGGCTTTCGCGCTCGACCCCCGGGACATGCTTTTCCCCAGCTACCGCCAGCAGGGTCTGCTGATCGCGCGCGGCTATTCGCTGGTCGACATGATGTGCCAGCTGTTCAACAACACACGGGATCGCCTTAAGGGACGCCAGTTACCGATCATGTATTCCGTGAAGGAGTTGGGTTTCTTTTCGATCTCCGGAAACCTCGGCACCCAATTTCCGCAGGCAGTAGGCTGGGCCATGGCCTCGGCCTACAAGAAGGACACGCGCATCGCAGCGAGCTGGGTTGGCGATGGCACAACTGCCGAAGGCGACTTTCACTATGCCCTGACCTTCGCCGCAGTTTATCACGCCCCGGTTATTCTCAATGTCGTCAACAACCAATGGGCGATCTCATCGTTCCAGGGCTTTGCGGGCGGCAACGAAACAACCTTTGCCGCACGTGCCCTGGGCTATGGCCTGCCCGGGCTGCGCGTCGACGGAAACGATTTCCTCGCCGTCTACGCCGCGACGCAGTGGGCTGCGGAACGTGCTCGCAATAACCTCGGCGCCACGTTGATCGAGCTCTATACCTATCGCGCCGCGCCCCACTCAACCAGCGACGATCCCTCCAAGTATCGGCCCGAAAGCGAAGCCACGGCATGGCCGCTGGGCGACCCGATCGAGCGCCTGAGTCAACATCTTGTGAAGCTCGGCGAATGGTCCGAGGCACAGCATAAATCGCTCATTTCAGAACTCGACGACCAAGTCCGCGCAGCCCTCAAGGAAGCCGAGAGCCATGGCACTTTGCATGACTCGGAAGAAGATGTGCAGAGCATGTTCGAGGATGTATTCGAAAAAATGCCGGCCCATCTGCAAAGCCAGCTCGATGAACTGCGGAGCATCGGCGGATGAGCAGCATGAACATGGTGCAGGCGCTGAACTCGGCAATGGACATCATGCTGACGCGCGATCCCGATGTGCTGATGTTTGGCGAGGATGTCGGCTACTTCGGCGGCGTGTTTCGCTGCACTGCTGGCTTGCAGGAGAAGCATGGCCTCACCCGTGTCTTCGATGCGCCGATTGCCGAAGGAGGCATCGTCGCCGCAGCCGTTGGAATGGGAGCCTATGGCCTTCGGCCCGTGGTGGAAATTCAATTTTCCGACTATATCCTGCCGGCTTTCGATCAACTGGTCTCTGAAGCGTCGCGCCTGCGCTACCGGTCCGGTGGCGAATTCTGGTCGCCGATCACGGTACGTTCACCCTGCGGTGGCGGCATCCATGGCGGACAGACGCACAGTCAGAGCCCCGAGGCGATCTTCACGCATATCTCGGGACTCAAGACCGTGATGCCTTCGAATCCCTATGACGCCAAGGGCCTGTTGATCGCCGCGATCGAAGATAACGATCCGGTAATTTTCCTGGAGCCGAAGCGCCTCTACAACGGACCCTTCGACGGCCACCACGACAAGCCCTTGGTATCTTGGGCCAACTATCCCGGCGGTGAAGTGCCGGACGACTATTACCGCATCGAACTGGGCAAGGCCGCGGTCACACGCCCTGGCAAAGCCGTGACCGTGTTGACCTACGGCACGATGGTGCATGTCTGCCTGGCAGCGGTTACCGAGTCTGGCGTGGACGCGGAGGTCATCGATCTCCGCACGCTGTTCCCCATCGATATCGAAACCATCGCGGCATCGGTCCAGAAAACCGGTCGCTGCGTGATCGCGCACGAAGCCAGCCGCACCTCCGGCTTCGGCGCCGAACTCGGACAGCTTGTGCAGGAAAACTGCTTCTACTTTCTGGAGGCGCCGATCCGCCGCGTTACCGGCTGGGACACACCTTACCCGCACTCCATGGAGTGGAAGTATTTCCCCGGACCGCAACGCGTCGCGCATGCGCTCAAGCTTGTGATAGAGGACTGAAGCAATGGGACAGTATCTATTCAAGCTACCGGACATCGGTGAAGGCATTGCCGAATCCGAGATCGCAACCTGGCGCGTAAACATCGGTGATGTCATCAAGGACGATCAGCCGCTGGTCGACATGCTCACCGAAAAAGCAGCCGTTGAAATCCCCTCGCCCGTCAGTGGCCGGGTGTTGGAGCTGCGCGGCAAGCCTGGAGACATGATCGCGGTGGGCGCCGTGCTGGTGGTGATTGAAACGGACGTCTCTGCAGAGCAGCCTTCCGCATCCGCGCCTACGCCCACGCCCGCTACTGCTCCTGCACCAACTGCCGCAGCATCCGGAGCCGCGCCGCTTAAACCCGCGTTGCCGCTATCGCCCGTAATTGCCGAAGACACGCAAAACATAAAAAAACAGACCTCCCCGGCGGTGCGCAAGCTCGCCAGAGAACTGCAGGTGGATCTCAGTTGCTTACACGGCAGCGGCCCACGCGGTCGGATCATGCGCGAGGACGTACAGTCCGCCGTGGCCCCGCGCAATGTATCGACGGCTGTGGCCGTAAAACCTCAGGCTGAAGATAATATTGAGGCCATTCACATCATCGGCATGCGCCGCAAGATCGCGGAAGCGATGCAACGTTCCAAGCAGCGCATTCCGCACTTCGCCTACGTTGAGGAAGTCGACGTCACCGAACTCGAGGCCTTGCGTCAGCATCTCAACGAACTGCATGGCAAAACGCGCGGAAAGCTGACGCTGCTGCCTTTCCTGATGCAGGCCCTGATCAAGCTGACTCCGCGTTTTCCGCAGGTTAACTCCAATTACGACGACGAGGCTGGCATCCTGTATCGCCACTCGGCGCTGCACGTCGGCATTGCCGCGCAGACGCCGCAGGGCCTGGTGGTGCCGGTGGTGCATGACGCACAGACACTCGACCTGTGGGGCTGCGGCAACGAGATCCGGCGTCTGGCCGAGGCGGCACGCAGCGGCAAAGCCAGGCGCGAGGAACTCAGCGGTTCCACCATCACCATCACCAGTCTCGGCGCGATGGGCGGCATCGCCTCCACACCGGTCATCAACGCGCCGGAAGTCGCCATCATCGGCGTCAACAAGATGGTGCTCCGACCCATGATCCGCGATGGCGCGGTGGTGGCACGGCAGATGATGAACCTGTCCTCGTCCTTCGATCATCGTATCGTCGACGGTTATGACGCCGCGGAATTCATCCAGGCCATCAAGACAATGCTGGAACATCCGGCGACCCTGTTTATGCCTTAGGAGGGCACCCCAGAAATTCAGGTGTTTTCTTCGAATGCGGGGATATCCGGTTTATCCGACACTAGGCCCTCGACCATGCACGCACGGAAATCACAGTGATCCAATATCTCGGCAAGCCCATGATTCTCGCCAACGGCACCACGGTTCCCCTGACGCCGGCGGTTCGTGCAGGGGGCCTCGTCTTCGTATCGGGCCAGTTGGGCCTTGACGACAAAGGCGCACTGGTTGCCGGAGACATCGCCGCGCAGACGCGACAGGCCATCGAGCGCATCCGCGCCATCCTCGCGCAAGCAGGGATAGGTCTCGACTCCATCGTGAAGATCAGTGTATGGATCACGGACAAGGCCGACTTCCAAGCCTTTAACAACACTTACCGCGAATGCTTTCCGAACAATCCGCCCGCGCGTTCGACGGTGGTCAGCGACTTGCTGATTCCGGGGGCAAAGATAGAGATTGAAGCAACGGCCTACGCGGGCATTCCACAAGTCTCGCGAAGCTGAGTCAGCGCATTGAGCGCTTCAAAAATACGGCCACCCGCTCTGGCATGAGAGGGAATTTTTGATGTTATTATATATATAATATATTTATGTATATTATATAAATAATAACATTCTTCCCAGGAGAAACACCCAGAGCGGGTGGTGCGTTTGGCCGATCGCCACTGCTTGCCGCGCATGATCAGCCTGTATAAGAAATGTGTTTCAACCCGCTTTCCCCATACGCATCTACATCAGCCGCTTTTTGACCGCGGCGAAAGCGGTTATCGCTTTGTCCAGCTCATCAGGCGTATGCGCTGCTGACATCTGCGTGCGAATCCGGGCCTTGCCCTTCGGCACGACCGGATACGAGAACGCCGTGACATAGACCCCCTCGGCCAACAAGGCCTCGGCTACTTTCGACGCCAAAACAGCATCGTGCAGCATCACCGGAATGATGGGATGTTCACCCGGGATCAATTCAAATCCAGCCTCAATCAGGCCCTTGCGGAAGCGATCGACGTTGCTTTTCAACGCAGCCCTGAGATGCCCGGCATTTTCCGCCAGATCCAATGCCTTGATTGCACCGGCGACGACCACGGGAGGAACGGTATTGGAGAACAAGTACGGCCGCGACCGCTGCCGCAGCAACTCCACGATTTCACGGCTGGCGGCAGTAAACCCGCCGCTGGCGCCGCCCAATGCCTTGCCCAGAGTGCCGGTGATGATGTCGACCTGTCCCATGCACTGCCGATGTTCATGAGTGCCCCTGCCGGTGCTGCCGACGAACCCCGTAGCGTGTGCTTCGTCGATATGCACCAGAGCCTGATATTTCTTCGCAATGGCGCAGATCTCATCGACCCGGGCGATGGTCCCATCCATGGAAAACACGCCATCGCTGGAGATCAGCAGAAAGCGGGCGCCGTCTCGACGCGCCTGCTGAAGCTGATGCTCGAGGTCGGCCATATTGTTGTTGCCGTAGCGATAGCGCCTGGCCTTGCACAAGCGGATACCGTCGATGATGCTGGCATGATTCAACTCATCGGAGATGACCGCATCGCCCTCGGTGAGCAGCGTCTCGAACAGCCCGCCGTTTGCATCGAAGCATGAGGGATAAAGTATCGCACCCTCCATGCCGACGAATTTCGACAACGCTGCTTCCAGTTTCTTGTGGATGGTCTGCGTGCCGCAAATAAACCGGACCGAGGCCATGCCATAGCCCCAGGTTTCCAGGCCCTGCATGGCCGCCCTCTGCACTTCCTCATTCTGCGCGAGACCCAGATAGTTGTTGGCGCAAAGATTGATCAGGCGTTTTCCGGAAACGCCGACATGACTGGCCTGCGGCGTATCGATCATCCGCTCATTCTTGTAAAGACCGGCCGCATGTATTGCGGCAAGTTCGGACACCAGATGCTCCTGATAGGCGTCGTTCACAATGCAATCCTCTGTCCGCGACCCGGCAGGCCTAGGC